>NZ_WEKR01000012.1:0-53311 GCF_024105395.1 Paracoccus sp. 08
GCCGATCGTCTCGACCATCTGACCGCGCTTGCCGCGGCGCCGGCCCAGGGCGCGGACGCGGGCGCACAGCTCTGCCATCTCGAAGGGCTTGGTCATGTAGTCGTCGGCCCCGGCATCCAGCCCCGCCACCCGGTCGTCCAGCCCGTCGCGTGCGGTCAGGACCAGCACCGGGATGTCCAGGTCCATCGCGATGGTCCGGCGGATCACGTCCAGGCCGCCAAGCCGCGGCAGGTTCATGTCGACGATGGCCAGATCGGCGCCGTCATGGGTCAGGAAGTCCAGCCCATCCTGCCCGTCGGCCAGCCAGTCGACGGAATGGCCCTGCTCGCGCAGCGCCTGCTCGACCGCGCGGGCCAGCATCTGGTTGTCTTCGATCAGGACGATCCGCATGGCCTTCGCCTCGGCTCGGGGGACTTTTCCCTCTTAGGGGGTGGATCGGCGAAGATACAGCCCCTAAACATGACGCAGCAGGGAGAGACGGCCGCAAGGTCGCCACGCCAGGGAGGCAAGCCATGCGACACGCACCGACCGCGCCCGGCCTTGCCGGCGCGCTGATGATCTGCGTCACCGCCGCGATGGCGATGCTGTCGGCGCGCGCGGCCACGGCACAGGATGTCGACTTTGCCGGCCAGACGGTCGAACTGGTCATCCCGTTCTCTCAGGGCGGGGGGTCGGATGTCTGGGCGCGGTTCCACGCGCCGCTGCTGGCGCGTCACCTGCCGGGTCAACCCTCGATCGTGGTGCGCAACGAACCGGGCAGCGGCGGCACGCGCGGCTCGAACGCCTTTGCCGAAGACGCGTCGGCCGACGGGCTCAGCCTGCTGGGCACGTCGGGATCGTCGCTGTTCGCCTATCTGCTGGGCGATTTCCGCGTGCGGTACGATTTCGACGACTGGTCGGTGCTGATGGCATCGCCCACGGGCGGCGTGGTCTATGTGGCGGGCGATCTGGGGGTCGCATCCTGGCGCGACATCGCGGCGCTTCAGGACCACCAGCTGGTCTTTGCCAGCCAGGGGATCACCTCGTTGGACCTCGTGCCGATGCTGGCCTTCCGGGTGCTGGGCCTGGATGCGAACTATGTCTTCGGCTATACCGGCCGGCACGACGGGCTGGAGGCGATGCGCCTTCACGAGGTCAACATCGACTATCAGACCACGTCGGCCTATCTGCAGAACGTGGCACCGATGGTCGCCGCGGGCGATGCGGTGCCGCTGTTCAGCTGGGGAATCGTGGACGCCGATGGCAGCGTCCGGCGCGACCCGACCTTCCCCGACCTGCCCACGCTGGAGGAGCTGTACGAGCACCTGCACGGCACGCAGCCCTCGGGGCCGGAATACGACGCCTATCGCGTCTTTGCATCGGCAGGGTTCGCGGCGCAGAAGATGCTGGTCCTGCCTGGCGACACCCCGCCCGCGATCCGCGAGACCTGGCTGCAGGCGATCCGCGCGGCGCGCAGCGACCCCGAATACATCGCGCGCGCGCCGGCGATCCTGGGGGCCTATCAGTCGCTGGTCGGCGACGACGCCCAGCACCTGGCCGCCAGCGTGACGCGCATCGACGATGCCACCCGCCGCTTCGTGCTGGAATGGCTGGCCGACGAATATTCGATCAGGTTGACGGAGTAGCCTGCGGCCCGCCCCCGATGACGCGGATCGGCCGGCCGGCCTTCCAGGCCTCGACCGCCTCGACGGTCTGGCGGTAGAACATCCGGAACGTCTGGTCGCTGACATAGCCCAGATGCGGCGTGACCAGCAGCCGCCCGCTGTCGATCAGGTCGCGATCCAGGACCGGCGCCCCGTCGGGCAGCGGCTCGACGTCATGCACGTCCAGCGCGGCACCGCCCAAGCGTCCCGCGCGCAGCGCCGCCAGCAGCGGATCCACCTGCACGATCGGCCCGCGCGAGGTGTTCAGCAGCAGCGCGTCGGGACGCATCAGCGCCAGTTCCCGTTCCCCGAACAGGCCGCGCGTCGTGTCGGACAGCACCAGGTTGATCGACACGATGTCCGATCCTTGCAGCAGCGCATCAAGGTCGGGCGCGTGGCGCACCCCGTCGGCCGCGGCCCGGTCCGCCGTCAGGCTGCGCGACCAGGCCAGGATCTCGACCCCGAAGGGCCGCGCCAGCGTGGCGACCTGGCGCCCGATGCGGCCAAAGCCCGCGATGCCAAGCGTCAGCCCGGACAGGTCGCGGCCCATGCTTGTCTGCCAGCCCCCGGCGGCGGCGGAATTGGCCTCGGGGACGATGCGCCGGGTCAGGGCCAGCATCAGCGCCATCACGAATTCGGCGGTAGTGGTCCCCCGTGATTGCGTGCCGCAGACGGTGATGCCGCGTTCCTGCGCGGCGGCCACGTCGATCGACAGGTTGCGCGCCCCGGTGGTCACGATCAGCTTGAGGTTCGGCAGGGCGCGGATCAGCGCGCCGTCCAGTGGCGTCCGTTCCCGCATGACGCACAGCACGTCGAAGGGCGCCAGCGTCGCGGCCAGTTCGGCAGGGTCGGTCAACGTGCGGTGAAAGACCGTGACATCGTCGCCCTGCGGCCAGTCGGCATATCGGCGCGCCACGTCGGCGTAGTCGTCAAGAACCGCTATCTTCAGTGCCATGGGATGCCTTCCGGGATCGGGTCGGACCGACTGTCGGCAACCCCGGCGGCACCGTCAAGCCTGCACGACCCGTCAGACCGCCTGGCCCTGGTTCACCCGCCGTGACAGCGCCTCGTGGCTTTCGACGCGTTCCGAGTAGCGGTCGACCAGCTGATCGCGGATGTCGCGGGTCAGCAGGGTAAAGCGCACCAGTTCCTCCATCACGTCCACGATGCGGTCGTGATAGGGGGACGGCTTCATGCGGCCGTCGTCGTCGAATTCGCCCCATGCCTTGGCGACCGAGGACTGGTTCGGGATCGTCAGCAGCCGCATCCAGCGGCCCAGGATGCGCAGCTGGTTCACGGTGTTGAAGCTTTGGCTGCCACCGCAGACCTGCATCACCGCCAGCGTCTTGCCCTGCGTGGGGCGCACGCCGCCCAGGGACAGCGGGATCCAGTCGATCTGCGTCTTGATCACCCCGGTCATCGCGCCGTGGCGTTCGGGCGAACACCAGACCATCCCCTCGGACCAGCCGACCAGATCGCGCAGTTCGGCCACCTTGGGATGGTCGGCCTCGGTCGCATCGGCCAGGGGCAGGCAGCGGGGATCGAAGATGCGCGGTTCGGCCCCCAAGGCGGTCAACATGCGGGCCGCTTCCTCTGTCGCGAAGCGAGAGAAGCTGCGCTTGCGCAGCGATCCGTACAGCATCAGGATCCGAGGCGGATGGCTGCTGCGGGCGGCGGGCACCAGGTCGGCGGCCCGGACCAGGCGAAAGGCATCGGGGTTCAGGGTCGCGGCATCGCTCATCGGGCAGGTCCTTTCGGTGCGGGGGCTGAAGAGAGGTCCGGGAACCGCCCCCGCGTGCGGTTGGCGAAGGCGACCAGGGACAGCATCACCGGCACCTCGACCAGCACGCCGACCACCGTGGCCAGCGCGGCGCCGGAATTCAGGCCAAACAGGCTGATGGCGACCGCGACTGCCAGTTCGAAGAAATTGGACGTGCCGATCATCGCGCAGGGGGCCGCGATGCGGTGCGGCACGCGCATCAGCCAGGCCGCGCCATAACCGATGGCAAAGATCAGATAGCTTTGGATCAGGATCGGCACGGCGATCAGCGCGATGATGGCCGGGCGGTCCAGGATGGTCCGGCCCTGCAGGCCGAACAGGATCGCGACCGTCGCGATCAGCCCCAGGGCCGACAGGGGCTTGACCCGCGCCGAGAACGCCTCGATCCGGGCGGGGTCGCGCAGGAAGCGCCGCGTCAGCAGGCCCGCCGCCAGCGGCAGCACCACATAGAGGACGGTTGCCAGGACCAGCGTCTGCCACGGCACCGCGATGTCGGTCACACCCAGCAGCAGGGCCACGATGGGGGCAAAGGCCACGACCATGATCAGGTCGTTCACCGACACCTGCACCAGGGTATAGGTCGCGTCCCCCCGTGTCAGCTGCGACCAGACAAAGACCATCGCCGTGCAGGGCGCGGCGCCCAGCAGGATCAGACCGGCGATATATTGCTGCGCATCCTGCGGCGCGATCCAGGGGGCGAAGACGTGATCGAAGAACAGCACCGCCAGCAGCGCCATCGTGAAGGGTTTGACCAGCCAGTTCACCACCAGCGTGATCAGCAGGCCCCTGGGCTGTCGGGCGACGCCGCCGATGGCCGCGAAATCGACGCTGACCATCATCGGATAGACCATTGCCCAGATCAGCACCGCGACGACGAGGTTGATCGAGGCGACCTCGGCCGCGGCGATGGTCTGCACGGCGCCGGGCGCCAGTGCGCCCAAGGCCAGCCCGGCGATCATCGCCAGCGCGACCCACAGGGTCAGCCAGCGTTCGAACACGCCCAGGGGGCTGGGCTGTGCGGGGGACGGTTCGGTCATGGGGCGGCATCCGTGCGTGTCATGGGCCCGCAAGTGCAGGCGATCTGGTCCAGTACCGGCTGGCACAGGTCGGGGCGACCGCCGCAGCAGTCCTGCAGCAGAAAGCCCAGCAGGCCACCCATCGTGTCCATTCGCGCGAAATAGCGGATCGAGCGCCCCTCGCGGACCGACCGGACCAGGGCCGCGGCGGTCAGGATGGTCAGGTTGTTCGACAGCGTGTTCGAGCGGATGTCCAGCCGCGTGGCGATGTCGCCGGCCGCCATGCCCGCGGGCCCCGCCTGCACCAGCAAACGAAAGACGTCCAGGCGGATATCATGGGCCAGCGCGGACAGGACGTCCAGGGTGCGATTCTTTTCCATACTTCATGTTATACAGAAACGTCATGGCCCCGCAAGGACCGGACCGTCAGCGGAAATCGCGGGTCTTCACGGTGATCCCGTCACGCGGCAGGTCGCGGACATAGATCTGGCGGGGCTTGGGCCCCTGGCTGCGCGGATCGGGGGGCGGCGCGCAGCGGTGGAATTCGTCGCCGCGGCCGTGCGGCAGCGGAAAGGTGCCCTGCCGACCGACGGAGGCAAGCTCTGCCGACATGTCGGTCAGGCGATGGGCGACCAGATGGACCACCTCTCCGGCGCGCTGGACGCGGCCCTCGACCCCAATCATGCCCGCACCCAGGACGATGCGGCGGTGCCGGTCGAAGACCTTGGGCCACAGCACCAGGTTCGCGATGCCGCTTTCATCCTCCAGCGTGATGAACATCACGCCCTTGGCCGATCCGGGGCGCTGACGGACCAGCACCAACCCCGCGACATGCATCCAGCGGCGGTCGGCGCTGGCCATCGCCTCGGAACAGGGGCGGATGCGGCGGCGGGTCAGGCTGTCGCGCAGGAAGGGCAGCGGGTGGCGGCGCAGGGTGACGCCGGTATGGGCGTAATCCTGGACCACCTCGCGTCCGGCGGGCATGGGGGACAAGGCGACGACGGGTTCCGGGGCGGGGATGGCGGCGAACAGCGGCAGGTCCGGCTGATGGCCGCGAATGGCCCACAGCGCCTCGCGACGCGCCAGGCCATAGGTCGGGCGAAAGCCGTCGGCCTCGGCGATGCGGGTCAGGGCGGCGGCGGGCACGCCCGCGCGGCGGCACAGGTCCTGGGCCGTGGCGGCGGGCCGGGCGGCCACGATGGCGCGGGCATGGGTTTCGGCCAACCCCCTGACCATGCGCAGACCCAAGCGGACGGCGAACCCCTGCCCCGCCGGTTCCAGCGTGCAGTCCCAGTCCGACAGCGCGATGCAGACGGGGCGGATCGCCACGCCATGATCGCGCGCATCGCGCACGATCTGGGCCGGGGCATAGAACCCCATCGGCTGGCTGTTCAGAAGCGCCGCGCAGAACACGTCGGGATGCCAGCATTTCAGCCAGGCCGAGGCATAGGCGATCAGCGCAAAGCTGGCCGCATGGCTTTCGGGAAAGCCGTAGCTGCCGAACCCCTCCAGCTGGCGAAAGATCTTTTCCGAGAATTCGGGATCATAGCCGTTGGCGATCATCCCCTCGATGACGCGGTCGCGAAAGGCCGACACCCCGCCGGTCAGCTTGAAGGTCGCCATCGACTTGCGCAGCATGTCGGCCTGGCCGGGGGTAAAGCCCGCGCATTCGATGGCGATGCGCATCGCCTGTTCCTGAAACAGCGGCACGCCATAGGTGCGGCCCAGCACCTGTTCCAGTTCCGGCTTGGGATAGACCACCGCCTCCAGCCCGGCGCGGCGGCGCAGATAGGGATGGACCATGTCGCCCTGGATCGGGCCGGGCCGAACGATGGCTACCTGGATGGTCAGGTCCGCGATGCTGCGCGGCTTCAGCCGGGGCAGCATCGACATCTGCGCCCGGCTTTCGATCTGAAAGGTGCCAAGCGTGTCGGCCCGACAGATCATGTCGAATGTCGCCTCGTCGTCGGCCGGGATGGTGGCCAGGTCCAGCCGCAGGCCCTTGTGGCGGTCCAAGAGGGCAAAGCAGCGCGCGATGCAGGTCAGCATCCCCAAGGCCAGCACGTCCAGCTTCATGAACCTCAGCGCGTCGATGTCGTCCTTGTCCCATTCGATGATCTGGCGGTCCTGCATCGCGGCCGGTTCGATCGGGACCAGCTCGTCCAGCCGGTCCTGCGTCAGGACAAAGCCGCCGGGATGCTGGGACAGGTGCCGGGGCGTGCCGCGCAGCCGCGCCGCCAGGTCCAGCGTCAGCCGCAGGCGGCGGTCGGCGGGGTTCAGGTTCAGCTCCCGCAGCAGGGTTTCGGGCACGCCGTCCTCGGACCAGGCCCAGATCTGGCCCGAGATGGCGCGGATCACGTCCTCGGGCAGGCCCAGGGCCTTGCCCACGTCGCGCAGCGCGCCCTTGGTGCGATAGCGGATCACGGTCGCGGTCAGCGCGGCGCGATCGCGGCCATAGGTGCGATAGATCCACTGGATGACCTCCTCGCGCCGCTCGTGTTCGAAATCCACGTCGATATCGGGGGGTTCGTGGCGTTCCTCGCTGATGAAGCGCTCAAACAGCAGGTTGCCGCCCTGGGGGTCGATCGCCGTGATGCCCAGCACGAAGCAGACCGCGGAATTGGCCGCCGACCCCCGCCCCTGACACAGGATGCCCTGGCTGCGGGCGTGGCGGACGATGTTGTTCACGGTCAGGAAATAGGGCGCGTATTCCAGCTTGGCGATCAGGGCCAGTTCGTGGCGCAGGGTCGCCGCGACCTTGGGCGGGGTCCCGTCCGGATAGCGGACGGCCGCGCCCTGCCAAGTCAGCGCCTCCAGCGTCTGCTGCGGGCTGACCGAGGGGTCGGGGCGTTCCTCGGGATACTGATAGCGCAGCTCCTTGAGCGAAAATCGGCAGCGGTCGGCGATCTGGGCGCTGCGGGCCAGCGCATCGGGATAGCGGGCGAACAGGCGCGCCATCTCGGCAGGGGTCTTCAGGTGGCGGTCGGCATGGCGTTCGCGGCGAAAGCCCAGGGCGTCGACGGTTGTGTTGTGGCAGATCGCCGTCATCACGTCCTGCAGGATGCGGCAGTCGGGGTCATGAAACAGCACGTCGTTGGTGACCACCGTCGGCACCCCGGCCCGCGCGGCCAGCAGGGACAGCCGATGCAGGCGCAGCGGATCGTTGGGCCGCCGCCGCAGGGTCAGCGCCAGATAGGCGCGATCGCCGAAGACGTCGCGCATCCGGCGCAGGCGCAGCGCACAGTCGTCATCGGCCATGTCGGGGACCAGCACCGCCAGAAGGCCCTGACCGTGGTCCGCCACATCGGCCCAGTCCAGGTGGCATGCCCCCTTGCCCGCCCGCGCCTTGCCCAGGGACAGCAGACGGCACAGTCGGCCATAGCCCGCGCGGTCCATCGGATAGACCAGCACCGACATGCCGCAGCGCAGGTCCAGGCGGCAGCCGACGATCAGCCGCACGCCGGTGTCGTTGGACGCCTCGAACGCGCGGACGATGCCCGCCAGGCTGTTGCGGTCCGTGACGGCCAGCGCCCGCATGCCCATCAGCGCCGCGGTGGCGAACAGCTCCTGCGCGGAGGACGCCCCGCGCAGGAACGAGAAATGCGAGGTCACCTGCAGTTCGACATAGCTCATCCGAAGACACCGTGCAGGAACCAGTTGTGGGACCCGGTGGTCACGTCCTCTCCGTCGCCCTGGCGAAAGATCCAGAACCGGCGCCCGGCCTGGTCCTCGATACGGAAATAGTCGCGCACCGCGCGGGTTTCGGCATCGCGCTTCCACCATTCGCCGAAGATGCGTTCCGGTCCGTCGGCGCCCTCGACGTCGTGGCGGGCGCCGCGCCAGACGATCCAACGGGGCGGGTGGTCGGGCAGCAGGGCCATGGTGTCGATCGGTTCGGGCCGCGCCAGCAGCCGCGAGGGGCGCGGCCAGTGGTCGGGCCAGCCCTCGGCGATGACGCTCATCGGCGCCACGCGGGTGACCGACCGTTCGGGCACGTCGCTGGCCACCGGCGCCAGGCGATAGACGGCGCGCGCGCCGACCCGGTTCGTCAGGCTGTCGATCAGGCTGGACATGTCGGGAGCCGCGGGTTCCAGCAGGCTGTCGGTCTGGCGCGGGGCCAGGGGTTCGGCAAGGGTCGCGGTCAGGGACATGATCTCGATCCCGAAGCCCGGATCGATGGTGGGGATCCTGTCGCACAACAGGCGCATCAGGCGTGCGGGGTCGCGCAGGGGCGCGGCCAGGCCCACGCGCACGGGTTGGGCGCGGCTGTCCACCCGCCAGCAGATCAGGTCCAGCCGCCGCGCGCCCAGGCCCCGCGCCTCCAGCTGGCGGCACAGATCGCGGACCAGCCTGTCGATATAGCGGGCGATGGTTTCGGCCGCGCCGATCGGTTCGGCAAAGGCACGGCGTGCGGTCACCAGGTCGGCAGGGCGCAGCGGGTCCACGGGTTCGCCCAGGCTGCCCAGAGCCTGGTCCAGGCGGCGCATCACCTGAGGTCCGAACCGGCGGGTCAGCGGCGCGCGCGGCACCGCGATCAGATCCGCGATGGTCGCAAGGCCCAGATCCTGCAGCCCGCCGACGATGGCGGGCGGCAGGCGCAACGCGGACAAAGGCAGGGGCGCCAGCGCCGCCTGCATGTCGCCGGTCGCGACGATGGGCAGGTCCGCGCCGTGGCGGGCCAGGGCATGGGCCGCGCCCCACGTGTCGGCCATGGCCAGCCGCGCGACGATGCCCGACAGGGTCAGCCGGCCCAGGATAGCCTGCAGCATCGCGTCCTCTCCGCCGTGCAGATGGTCGGTGCCGGTCGCGTCGATCACCACCCCGTCGGGCGGATCGACCGCGACGATGGGCGCAAAGCGTTGCATCAGCCACAGGGCCAGCCGTTCCAGCGCCGCCATGTCGGCATCCGGGTCGGCCGGCTCGACGCGCAGGTCGGGGATCATCGCCTGCGCCTTGCTGACCGGCATGCCCGGCCGCAGGCCAAGCGCCAGCGCGCGGTCGCAGGCGGCGGTGACCACCCGGCGGCTGCCCGCCCGGCCCGACAGGATCAGCGGCGCGCTATCCGAAGGCGTATCGCCCACCCGCCGCAGCCGGTCGATCGGCCACATCGGCAGGCAGACCGAGATGACCCGTGCCATCGCATGCCTCCACTTCCAGATCGAAGGTCTCGCCCGCCCGTGCGCGCATCAGTTCCACCAACCACAGCGCACGGCCAAGGCCCGGCACCGGCAGCGCGGCTGAGGGGCGTTCCGACACGCGCCAGCGCGTCATCGCCGCGGTGGGCTGGCCAAAGTCGTCGGCATCCGCCAGCCACCGCCAGCGGCGCAGCGCGATGCCCGTGGTGCCGGTGTTCTTGGCCGCCAGGTGCAGCCTGCGCGAGGCGGTCATGGACAGGCGCCCGATCTCGGCCACGACGGCGGCCAGGCCGCCATGGCGCAACCCCTCCTCCATGCAGGCCAGGACGGATGTCTCGTCCCCGGCCTCGACATGAATGACCCGGTCGGGGGTCAGACCGGCCTGTGCCAGGCCCGGCGCGAACAGGTCCGCCCGCGTCACGCACCACAGGACCTGACCCGGCAGGCGCGCGGCGATGCCGGCCGCGAAGCAGGCAGCCGCGGCCCCGTCAGCGGCGCCCGCACCGCTGCCCGCGACCTCGTGCAGACAGCCCAGGGCCAGCCCGCCCTGGGGCAGGCGGCGGTCCAGCTCGGGCAGCCCGAAGGGCAGCACCGCATGGGTCTGCACATGCCCCTCGAGATGCGAGATGCGACTGCGAAGCGCGGAAAGCGTGGCGGAGGAGGCAGACATGGGGTTACCGGAACAGGGCTGTAAGTTCCTGTTTTGTTCTTTTCACCATCAAAAGTCAACGCATCAGGCCATTCCCCTGCCCGGTCAGTCCGCGGACCTAGGTCCCGGCGCGATAGTCCGGCTGAAGAGCAGGAACACCGCCAAGGCCGCAAGGGCCACGCCCGCGCCGATGAAATGGGACATGCCATAGCCGTGGCCAGACACGATCCAGCCGGCGAAGACGTTGGAGAAGGTCGCCCCGACCCCCTGCACGGTCATCACCGTCGCAAAGCCCAGATTGAACCGCCCGGTCTCGGCCAGCAGCCGTTCCGCGGCAACCGGGGTCAGGATGCCCAGCATGCCGGCGCCGATCCCGTCCAGCATCTGCACCGGAACCACGACCCAGAAATCCGGGACCATCCCCGCCAGGACGCCACGCAGCGGCAGCGCGCACAGCGCGATGAGAAAGCACGACCGCAACCCAAGACGCCGGATCAGCCACGGGGTCGCCGCGGCCACCGCGATCATCGTCGCCTGTGCGACCCCGGTGATCAGCGCCGTCGTGCGGAAAGGCGTTCCCAACTGGATCGAGAATTCCTGCGCGATCAGCCGGCTCATCGGGGCATTGCCGAAATGAAACAGCATCATCACCAGCGCCAGCAGGATCAGGCCGCGGTTGTGCAACAGCACCGACAGGCCGGATGGCCGGGCATGGTCGTCCGTACCCTGGCCCCCGACCATGCCGCGTGCCACGTCATGGTCGATCCGGTCCGGGCGGATCATCCGCAGCGCGATCAGCGCCCCAAGCGCCGTCACGATCATCAGCCAGACGACCGAGAACTCTCCGAACAGGCTGACAGCCAGATAGATCGCCATCAGCGATGCCAGGTTGCCGCTGTGGTTCCAGAATTCGTTGCGCGAGATCTGGCGCGGAAAGGCGCGCTGCCCGACCAGCCCCAGGCTGAGCCCTGCCAAGGCGGGGGCGATGACCACGCCCAGCACCACGGTGGCAATGGTGCCGACCCAGACCACAGCCGGATCAGGCACCAGCAGCGCCCCCGCGGTGATGACGATGACCGGGCCGGCGATCAGCGCGCGTTTCCAGTGCGACCTGTCGACCAGCGCCCCCGCGAACGGGGTCAGGGCAAGGCCGATCAGCCCACCGACCGTCGCGATCGCCCCCAGGGTCAGCGGCGACCAGCCGCGCGTCGCCAGAAAGGCGTCCAGAAACGGGCCAAGCCCGTCCCGCGCATCCGCCAGGAAGAAATTCAAGATTGCCAGGCCCAGCAGGGAGCTGTCCGACAGGCCGGAACGCGAAACTGTGGCCATGGGATGCGCCCTTGTGATCAGTGGTCCGTCTGCCGAACCCGCCGATCACGCCATCGTTCCCGTTCGAACGATGAAATTGCGACATAAATGATGGCGCGCCATTCATGCCGTTCCTGCGACCGCGTCGGGCGCGGCCGCAGGGTGCGTCGTCACTGAGCGGCGAGCTGTGCCTCGTGCCGATTCCAGCGGATCGACGACCACAGCGAGATGCCGATCAGCGTCGCACCGCCCAGGCCGGTGATGACCTCGGGGATGTGGACAAGGGACTGGGCGAACATCACCACGGACAGCGCAATGATCGCATAGAAGGCGCCGTGTTCCAGATAGCGGTATTCCGACAGGGTGCTGTTCTCGACCAGCATGATGGTCATGGACCGCACGTACATCGCCCCGATGCCCAGGCCGATCGCGATCACGAACAGGTTCTGGCTGAGTGCGAAGGCACCGATCACGCCGTCGAAGCTGAAGGACGCGTCCAGGACCTCAAGGTACAGGAACGCGCCCAGACCGCCCTTGGCGGCACCGTGCAGGGTCTCCTGCGTGCTGTCCAGCAGCCCGCCCAGAACCTCGACCAGCAGGAAGGTCATCAGGCCCCAGATCGCGGCGGTGAAGAAGGTCGTGCGTTCCGCACCCTCCAGCAGATGCGAGAAGCCCAGGACGAACAGCAGGACCACCGCGACCTCGACCCCGCGGATCGAGGCGTACTTGGCCATGTGATGTTCGATCCAGCCGACCCAGTGCACGTCCTTTTCATGGTCGAAGAAGAAGCTGAGCCCGACCATCATCAGGAACGTCCCTCCGAAGGCGGCGATGGGCAGGTGCGCGTCATGCATGATGCGGGCGTATTCATCGGGCTGGCTTGCGGCCAGCACCAGCGCCTGCCACGGGCCGATGCCCGCCGCGATCACCACAATCAGCAGCGGGAACACGATCCGCATGCCGAAGACGGCGATCAGGATGCCCCAAGTCAGGAAGCGGCGCTGCCAGACCGGCTGCATGTCCTTGAGCTTGTTGGCGTTCACGATGGCGTTGTCGAAGGACAACGAGATCTCCAGCACCGCCAGCACCGTGACGATGAACAGGATCGACAGCATGCCCCCAAGCGTGCCGGTCGTCTGCCATCCCAGCACCGCGCCCAGGGCCAGGCCCAGGAAGGTGACGATGATCGCCCATTTCAGATAGGAAAGGACCGGGCGCTTTTGCGCGGTGGATAGGGTGTCCTGTGTCATGAGGAAAAGTCCAGGCGGTGAATCCGAAAACAGGTGCCGACATCACGAAAGCGCCGCCACTTTCGTCAGAGGGGCCCGGACACCACTCGATGCGTTCACGACGCCGTGCGACCGTGGGTCCGCCGGGAAGATTCGGCAAGCCCTTCGTTCAGCTTTTCCCGCGATGGGCGCCGTTCCGCGGATCGGGCCGGGGGATGTCGTGTCGATAATGGGAGGCACGGACCCTTTGCTGATCTTGTCAGATCGGCGACAACGGTTTGGAAAACGGCCAATGCCGGCGGTGGCACGATTGCGTCACTGTGGCTGCGTCATCTCAGTGGCAAAAAAATAAGGCCCGGTGGGCCCTGAGTTTTTCGTCCCAATGGGACGCGGCTTGACCATAAATGGGTCAGCAGAGGCGCCCGTCACGGATGACGGGCGCAGGTAATGCCTCAGGCGCTGCGGGTCTGGTCTTCGTGGCGCCCTTCGCCGAACTCCTCGATCAGCTTGGCGCAGAAGGCGGGCAGATCGTCCGGGTTGCGGCTGGTCACCAGACCGCTGTCGGTCATGACCTCCTTGTCCACCCAGGTCGCGCCGGCATTGGTGATGTCGGTCTTGAGGCTGGGATAGGAGGTGATGGTCCGCCCCTTCAGCACACCGGCTTCGATCAGCACCCAAGGGGCGTGGCAGATGGCACCGACTGGCTTGCCCTGCGAGAAGAAGTCATGGACGAAGGCCACCACATCCTTGTCCGCGCGCAGCGTATCCGCGCCCACGGTGCCGCCCGGAATGACCAGCCCGTGGAAATCGCTGGCCGAGACCGAGCCGACCGCACTGTCGACCTGATGATCCGACCCCGGATCCAGATCGCCGTTCACCGTCTTGGCAGTGCCGGTCTGGGTGCTGACGACCGTGACCTTGGCACCGGCGTCGCGCAATGCGGCCAGCGGCTTGGAAAACTCCGGCTCCTCGGTTCCACGGGGAGAGATCAGCAGGGCGATGTTCTTTCCGTCCAGTTTCATGGGACGTTCCTTTCAGCAGCAATTCGTTCGCTGATGAAACGCGGCCCCCCGGGGGAACGGTTCCTGCGCGCCGACCGGATGGCGCGCAAGCCGCGGGGCATCCTGAAAACTTTCACGACGATTGGCGCGACAGGGCCAAGCTGGCCTGCAAGGCCGCCAGATGGCTAAGACCCTGGGGCATGTTGCCCAGCCATTCTCCGCTGTCGGGGTCGATCATCTCGGGCAGGATGCCCGGCGCATCGCCGATACGTGCGCGCAGCCCCGACATCAGCGCAAACGCCTTGTCGCGCTGATCCAGCAGGACACGTGCCTCGACCATCCAGAACGAACAGGCCAGAAAGCACCCCTCTTCGGAGTCCATGCCGGTATATCGGTAGTGCAGGTGCCCACCCGCGCCCAGTTGCGCGTCGATCGCGTCCAGCGTGCTGCGCAGACGGTCATGGCCGTCGTAATCGAAACGCACCGCCAGGATCAGCGCCGCGTCCAGCCGGGTGGTGCCGGGATGCATGACATAGGCGCCGATGTCCGCGTCCCAACAATGTGCATCGATCCAGGCGGCGACGCGGGCGCGCTCGCGGCTCCAGCGGTCGCGGCAGGTGGTGGGCAGCTGGCCGGCATCGGCCAGTTCGACCGCGCGGTTCAGCGCCTGCCAGCAGCTGATCTTGGACATCGTGTAATGTTCAAGCTGCGGCAGTTCCCAGATGCCGCTGTCCTTCTGCTTCCAGCGGTCGGCGCATTCGTCGGCCAGATGCGACAGCGTCTCGGCGCTGCGGTCGTCGATCAGGCCGCCGGCGCGCACGAATGCCGACACCGTCTCGAAGATGTCGCCATAGATGCCGTGCTGATGCTGGCGCGCCGCGCGGTTGCCCGACAGGACCGGGCGGGATCCGCGATAGCCGGGAACGGGGATCTCCTCCATGCCCTCCTCGACGCCGCCGTCCAGCGAAAAGCAGACCTTGGCCCCATGCGCGCAAAGCTGGTTCAAAAGCCAGGTCAGCGCGGCTTTGGCCTCGGCCATGATCCCCAGGTGCAGGAAGGATTCGATGACGTAGCCCGCGTCCCGCACCCAGGCAAAGCGATAGTCGTAATTCTTGTCGCCCCCGATCCGTTCGGGCAGCGAGGTCGTGGCCGCCGCGGCGATCGCCCCACTGGGCGCATAGAGCAGCACCTTGAGCGCCAGCGCCTGCCGCATCAGGAAATCGCGGTCGGGCAGGTCGGGCGCGATCAGGGCGCACCAGTCGCGCCATTCCTGGTCGGACAGGTCGATGCGGGCGTCGATGTCGGACAGGGGCGGCACGACCAGCGGCTCGTTCGCGCCGGCGACGATGGCGATGACCTCGGTCTGGCCCCGGGTCAGGACCAGCCGCGCCTCGACCCGGTCGTCGCCGCGATGGTCGATCTGCAGCTGTTCGCCATGCAGGAACAGGCCCAGCACCGATCCGACATGGAACGTCTCGTAGGGGCCGCGCTTGGCCATGTAGGGGCTGCGCTTGCCCGACCGGTGGCCCAGCTGCAGCACCACGTCAAAGCTCATCCGCCCGTCCAGGACCTGAATGCGTCGCGCCAGCTCCGCCCAAGGCAGCCGTCCTGCGGTGGAGCTGTTCAGGCTTTCGATCAGCACGGCCACGCCGTCATCGGTGCGAAACCGCGTCTCCAGCACGTTGCTGTCGGGCCGGTAACGCCGGGTGGCCGAGAACGTCCCCCGCGGCGTGATCGTGAAATGGCCGCCCTGCGCGCCGTTTTCCAGCACGTCGTGACCGACCAGAAGGCGATCGAACAGCGGCGGGCTGTCCATGTTCGGCACGCACCACCAGTCGATGCCCCCGTCCGCACCGGACAGGGCCACGCCGCGCCCGTCGCCAAGCGCCGCATAATCGGACAGGGGCAGATAGCCCGCGGCGTCGCGCGCCATCAGGCGCCCTGCCCCAGGTTGATCGACAGCCCGCCATCGATGAAGACGCTTTGCCCCGTCACGTATGCCGCCGCGTCCGATGCCAGAAAGGCGATCAGGTCGGCGACCTCGTGCGGTTCGCCCGCGCGGCCCAGGGGAATGTTCTTCTCCATCTTGCGGCGCAGGTCGGGGTCGTCCTTGGCCGCCTGGTTGATCGGGGTCAGGATCATGCCGGGCGCCACGTTGTTCACGGTGATCGCATCGCCTGCCAGTTCCAGCGCCAGCGTGCGCGTCAACATCCGCAGCCCGCCCTTGGCGGCGTCATAGGCGGCCGATCCGATGCGTGGCGTATCCTCGTGGATCGAGCTGACATTGACGATCCGTCCGCCGTTCCCCGCCTTGACGGCACGGGTGGCAAAGGCGCGGCACAGCATGAACGGACCGGTCAGATCCGTGGCGATCGTCTTGAGCCAGTCATCGTCGGTCATCTGTGCCGCCGGCGTGCCGCTGGCGTCGATGCCGGCATTGTTGACCAGCACGCGCGCGGCGATCCCCTGGTCATCCAGGTCCGCGAACATCGCGGCGATGTCGTCAGGGACGCTTTGGTCGCAACGCACATGGCGTGCCCGGCGGCCAATCTGGGTGATCTTGGATACCGTCTCGGACGCGCCGTCGCGGTCCGACCGATAGGTGATCAACAGGTCATGGCCCGCCTTGGCCAGCGCGATGGCGGTTGCTCGCCCGATGCCGGAATCGGCGCCGGTCACGATGGCAAGGGGGTTCTGCGGGGTGTCTGGCATGGGATGCGGTCCGAATGGCTGAGTTCCGGGGCCAACGCCTGCCCCCGACCGTCGTTCCGCGCCGCGGCATCGCGTCCCGATGTCACGGGCCGCAGTCGGGGTCAGCGCCCATGCGGCAGGCGTAGGGCGTTCCCCTCAAGCGCGGACAGGAAATTGCCGATCTCTCGCATGCGGTTGGCCGTGTCGGTCACCTGATCATCCACGCCCAGTTGCCAGGCCAAGTCCGTGCGGGCGGGGTCGTCGCTGAGCGCCTGCAGCCTGTCCGCATGATCCTCGACCGCCTTGATGCTGGCGGCCAGCCCGGCATCGACAAGGTTGGACGCTTGGCGGCGCAGCGAGGCCGCGACCTCGGCCAAGGTGATCTCGGGGTGATACTGGACGCCCCAGAAGACGCCGTTGCCATGCCGAATCTCGGCTGCCTCGACGGGGGTGTCGGCGTTCCGGGCCAACACCCGTGCGCCCGGAGGCAGGGTCGTCACGACGCTGGAATGCATCGCGGGCGCCGTCCAGACCGGCGGGCGTCCGGCCAGCATCGGGTGGTCGCGACCGTCATCGGTGGTCAGGATGTTGCGGGCCAGCGCGGCCTCTATGCCCGGCTGTCGCGGGCCGGTCGCGCCCCCGGCGGCCACCGCCGCGATCTGCAATCCCGCACACGATCCAAAGGACGGCGTCCCTGAATCGAAGACCAGGCGCATGAATGAGGCGGCACGGCGCGTCTCGTCGCTGACATGGTGCATCTGGATCGGCGATCCGGCAAAAACGATGCCGTCGAACTGCGCCAGATCGCGCAGGCTCATCTGCGTGCCGTTCTCTACACAGGACGTCGAATCGATTTCAAGATCATCGCGCAAGGCCTTGAGCGCCAAGGCATAGCTTTCGTGGGAAGCCGTATTGGCATAACGGCGCCGTTCGTCACGCTGGTCTTTGGTCTCGCTGGCGACAACCAGGATGCGAAGGGGCACGGTTCAGGTCCGATCAACAGGGAAAAAGGTCCCGGCCAACGCGACGGCGATCCGGTCGTTCCCGCACGACCGCGACAGGCGGGATCAGGCTGCGGGCCAGCGCGGCCCGCAGCCCGGTCTTATTCAAGGTCCAGCTTGGCCTTCAGCGCATCGATGCGGGTCGACGCCTCGGCCTTGCTGATGTTCTCGTCATAGGCGTCGGGCTGGTGCGCCTGCTCGCTGAGCGTCTTGAGGTAGGACGCCTGTGCGCCGGTCATCGGATCATCGCCGCTGACCCAGGCCGAAGGTTCCTTTTCGGCGTTGTCGACGGGATGGGATTTGGGATCGGTATCGTCCATGGGAACAGCCTTTCGTGTTTCAGCATGGTTAACGCGATACAAATGTTCCGGTTCCGTTCCATTCGCATGGTGGACGACGGATGGTTGGGGTTTGCACATTGCGTCCAAGACGCCTATGCGCAGGGCGCAAGGCAGCGGCGGGGACCATGATGTTGAACACGGACACGCCCGCGCGGCTTAACGCCATCGGCGCAGCATGGATGATCGTCGCCATGGCGGCCTTCGCGCTGGAGGATGCGCTGGTCAAGGCGGTGTCGGACCTGCTGCCCGTGGGCCAGATCATGATGCTGTTCGGCCTGGGCGGTGCGGCGCTGTTCGCGATCATCGCTCGTGCGCAGGGCGACGCGCTGATGACGCCGGACGTGCTGTCGCGGGCCATGCGGGTCCGGGTGTTCTTCGAGATCACGGGACGGCTGTTCTATGTCCTGGCGCTGGCGCTGATCCCGCTGTCCACGGCGACCGTGATCCTGCAGGCGACGCCGCTGGTGGTGGTGGCCTGTGCGGCCCTGATCTTTGGCGAACGGGTGGGCTGGCGGCGCTGGACGGCGATCGGGCTGGGCCTGCTGGGCGTGCTGATCATCCTGCGGCCGGGAACGGGCGGGTTCTCGGCCCTGTCGCTGCTGGCGGTGATCGGCATGCTGGGCTTTGCAGGCCGCGACCTGGCCAGCCGCGCCGCGCCGCGCAGCCTCAGCACCGCGATCCTGGGGCTGTACGGGTTTCTGGCGCTGGCCGTGGCCGGCCTGCTGTTTTCCCTGTGGCAGCGGCAGGGCTTCGTGATGCCCGATGCGCGCGCCGCCATGTTGCTGTCGGCGACCGTCCTGATCGGCATCGGGGCCTATTCCTGCCTGATGAAGGCGATGCGCACCGGCGACGTGTCGGCCGTGACCCCGTTCCGCTATACCCGACTGCTGTTCGGCGCGGCCCTGGGGATCGCGCTGTTCGACGAGACGCTGACCGTGGGGATGCTGGTCGGATCGGGACTGATCGTGCTGTCCGGCCTGTTCATCCTGTGGCGCGGCAAGGCCAAGGCCGCCGCCATCGGCGATCCCGCCCCGGTCCGTCCCGCCGCGCGGCGATAGGCGTCGCGCGGGGCCGCTCCGGTCCCGACACGAACGGACACATCTGCTTTATTTTGCGTCTTCGCCGGTTCCGCGGGAAATATTTCGGGTATCACGCACGTTGACAGTACGGCTTTGATCCGCGCGGGAAGGACAGACATGATGCGACGCTTTATCATTTCCACGATGCTGGCAGGCACGATGGCCCTGCCCGGCCAGATGGCAATGGCGGAAACCGACCTGGGCGAGATGGTCGGCACGATCGCCAAGACCCTGCTGGAACAGCAGCAGGCCGCCCAGGAAAGCTCGCTGTGGCAGGGCGTGGTCGAGAACGGCTCTGCCGCGGCCTATCGCCAGTATCTCGACGCCTATCCGAACGGCACCCATGCGCGCGAGGCCCGCCAGCGGCTGTCGAACCTGGGCGGCGCGCCCGTGGCGCAGAACAACGCCGCGCGGGCCGAGGCCGATCTGGGCCTGTCGCGGGCCAGCCGCATGGCGATCCAGCGGCGACTGGCGACGCTTGGCTTCTATCGGTCGGGGATCGACGGCGTCTTCGGGTCCGGCACGCGCCGCGCGATCGCGGCCTGGCAGGATTCCCGACAGCTTCCCGGCAACGGCTATCTGAACGCCAACCAGGCGCGGATGCTGCAGAACGGGGCGGCCGCATCGAACCCCGCCCCCGCCGATCCGGCGACATCCGCGGCGCAGGCCGAACTGGACCTGCGCCTTTCGCGCAGCCAGCGCGTGCAGATCCAGCGCAACCTGATCGCCCTGGGCTATGACCCCAAGGGCGCGGACGGCCTGTTCGGCACCGGCACGCGAGAGGCGATCCGCATGTGGCAGCGCGACACCGGCGAACGGGTGACGGGCTATGTCACCAACGCGCAGGTCCGGTCGCTGCAAAGCGATGCGGCAGGCCGCGACCCGGCGCCGACGGAGAACCGCGCGGCCGCCATCGACGAGGAGTTGCTGAGCCTGACCCGCGACGAACGCGTGGCGATCCAGCGTCAGCTGATCAGCCTGGGCTATCTGAGCGGGCGCGCCGACGGGGCGTTCGGACCCTCGACCCGCAGCGCCATCGCCCGCTGGCAGGGCGACAACGGTCTGGCCGCCAGTCGTTATCTGACGGCCGAACAGGTCCGCACGCTGCGGCAGCAGGCGCGCATCTGAACCTGACCCGGCCCTGCGCGGCGGCCGTGATCGCTGCGCAGGGGGTCGCGCGCGTCGGCAGGGAACCGCCTGTCTGCCATGGGCGGGCCATTCCGGCGGCGGGTTCCTGCTGAAAATGCGCAGGGATTCTTCCTTTGTCCGCCAGTTCGTGAAAGAGGAGGGTCAACAAAAGCGGCGCGGCACCGAATCGCGACCCGCCCCAGAGCAGGAGCAGCCTCGACGTGTCAGAACGATACGCCCGGAACCGGCATGATCGCGCGCCGGCCACCGTCGCCGCCTTTCAGGTGCGCGGTCGATTCCTGACCGCGCTTGTCCTGCGCATCGATCGTGACAGCCCGGACCCGGCCTTCTATGCCCAGCTGGACGAACAGCTGCGCACCACGCCCCAGTTCTTTGCCGGCGCGCCGATGGTGCTGGACCTGGCCAACGCCCCCGGCCTGCGCGAGGACGGCCGCATCGGCGACCTGCTGGCGCATCTGCGGACCCGCGAACTGCGGGTCTTCGGCGTCCAGAACGCGCATGGCATGGACGAGGCGCTGCTGGGCCGGCACGGGCTGATCCCGGTGACCACCGGACGCGACGCACCGCTGCCCCGCGCGGCCGCCGCTGCCGCCGCCGCGTCGGGTGCCGCGGCTGCAGCCGACGTGCCGCCCCCGGTCCAGAACGTCGTCATCCACGCGCCCGTCCGGTCCGGACAGCGGGTGATGGCCGAACATGGCGACCTCACCATCATCGGAACCGTGGCGTCGGGCGCCGAGCTGGTGGCGGCGGGCAACATCCATGTCTATGGCACGCTTCGCGGGCGCGCGATGGCGGGATGTCATGGCGACGAGGGCGCGCATATCTTCTGCCAGAACCTCAGCGCCGAACTGGTGGCCATCGCGGGCCTTTACCAGACCAGCGAGACGCTGGATGCGGCGGCCCTCCAACGCTGCACGCACATATATCTCAGGGATGAAAAACTTTGCATGGAGGTGATCGCATGACGACAGAACCCAAGACCAACCCGCCCCTTGGGCGGGTCATCGTGATCACGTCGGGCAAGGGCGGCGTGGGCAAGACGACATCGTCGGCGGCGATCTCGGCCGCGCTGGCCAAGAAGGGCTTCCGGACCGTCGTCATCGATTTCGACGTGGGTCTGCGCAACCTGGACATGACGATGGGCTGCGAGCGCCGGGTGGTGTTCGACTTCATCAACGTCATCCAGGGCGACGCCAAGCTGAAGCAGGCGCTGATCAAGGACAAGCGGGTCGACACGCTGTCGATCCTGCCGACCTCGCAGACCCGCGACAAGGACGCCCTGACCAAGGAGGGCGTCGAGAAGGTCCTGAACGAGCTGAAGGCCGAATTCGACTATGTCGTCTGCGACAGCCCGGCGGGGATCGAGCACGGCGCCCAGATGGCGATGTATTTTGCCGACGAAGCCGTCGTCGTGACCAACCCCGAGGTCTCGTCGGTGCGCGACAGCGACCGCGTCCTGGGCCTGCTGAGCAGCCAGACCAAGCGCGCCGAGACCCAGGGCGCCGAGCCCATCAAGGCGCAGGTCCTGATCACCCGCTATGACCAGGAGCGCGTCGACCGCGGCGAGATGATGACCGTCGACGACGTGCTGGAGATCCTGGCCGTCCCGCTGCTGGGCGTCGTGCCGGAAAGCAAGGCGATCCTGAAGGCATCGAACGTCGGCACGCCCGTCACCCTGGACGGCCCTTCCGCCGCGTCCCAGGCCTATAACGACGCCGTCAGCCGACTGACCGGCACCCAGGTCGAGATGCGCATCCAGGGCGAACGCCGCCCCGGCCTGTTCCAGCGTCTGTTCGGGCGGGCGTCATGAACCTGTTCGGATTCGCCCGCAAGAAGACCCCGCCCGCGACCGCGCAGACGGCCAAGGACCGCCTGCAGATCCTTCTGGCCCATGAACGCAGCAGCAGCGGCACCGCCGAGGCGGATTACCTGCCGATGCTGCAGCGCGACATCGTCGCGGCGATCCGCAAGCACGTGCCGATCGGCGACAAGGATGTCGACGTCCGCATGGAGCGCGGCGACAACATGTCCAGCCTTGAGATCAACATCGACCTGCCCGCGGTCAAGTCGAACTGATCCCTGCGGCCGGCCCCTGCGCGGGGCCGGCCCTTTCCGTCAGATCAGGCTTTCGGGATGGATCGGGAACCGCACCGGGCGGATGCCGGTCGCATGCCAGACGGCATTGGCGATGGCGCCCACCGTGCCGGTGACGCCCAGCTCTCCGACACCCTTGATGCCAAGCGCGTTCACGAACTCGTCGTCCTCGTGGACGGTCAGCGCCTCGACATGCGGCACGTCGGCATTGACCGGGATGTGATATCCGGCAAGGTCGTTGTTGGTGAACCGCCCCGTGCGCGGGTCATGGACCGCCTCCTCGTGCAGCGCAAAGCCGATGCCCCAGATCATCCCGCCCAGCAGCTGGCTGCGCGCCAGATGCGGGTTGACGATGCGACCGGCGGCAAAGGCCCCGATCAGCCGGCTGACCCGGATCTGGCCCAGGTCCGGGTCGACCAGCACCTCGGCAAAGACCCCGCCATGAGAGAACATGGCCCGTTCCGGCTCGCCCTCGCGGGCGCCCCTGCCCTCTCCGCGAAGCAGGTCCAGCCCGGCGCGCGCCAGGATGTCCTCATAGGCCTCGCTGCGGCTGTCGTCGTCGTTGCGGTACAGGCGCCCGCCCCGCGCGGTGACGCCCGCATTGCCGGCCCCGAACAGCGGTGATGCGGGATCCTTCGTCGCGATGTCGGCCAGCTGCCGCACCGTGTCGGCGCCCGCGTTGAACAGCGCCGTGCCCGCCGTGGCCGTGTGGCCCGATCCGCCCGCCACCCCGGCATCGGGCAGGTCGGAATGGCCCGACCGGAACTCCAGCCGGTCGACATCGATGCCAAGCCCGTCGGCGGCGATCTGCGCCAGCGCGGTCCAGGCGCCCTGCCCCATATCCGCGGCCGACGTTTCGACCACAGCGCTGCCATCGGCACGAAGCGTCGCATGCGCCGCAGCCTGGAACATCGGGCAGGGAAACTGCGCCGTGCCCATGCCCCAGCCCTTGAGGAGCCGCCCCTGGCGCATCTGCCGCGGCGCGGTCGGGCGGTCGGCCCAACCGAACAGGTCAGCGGCCCACGCATAGCAGTCGCGCAGCGCCTTGGACGAAAACGCCATCCCCGATGCCGGGTCGGTTTCGGCATAGTTCAGCAGGCGGAAGGCCAGCGGGTCCATGCCCATCGCATGGGCCGCCTGGTCGATGGCCACCTCCAGGGCCGCCGATCCCGGCGCCTCTCCGGGCGCGCGCATCGGGCCGGGCGTGCCGGTATCGGCGCGCACCGCGCTGTGCGTCGTGCGCATCGCGGTCGTGGCATAGACGCTGTGCGAGGCGTTCGATGCGCTTTCGATGAAATCGTCGAAGCTGGAGGCGACGGCCAACGTGTGATGGTCCAGCGCCATGATGCGCCCTTGGTCGTCCAGGTCCAGCCGCAGCGTCTGGCGCGTGGCGGGACGGTGGCCGACCGGGCCGTACGTCTGGTCGCGCCGCAGGGCCAGCTTGACGGGCCGGCCCAGGTCCCGCGCCGCCAGAACGACCATCAGCTGGGCACCGTAGAGGATGGCCTTGGACCCGAAGCCGCCGCCCAGGAACGGGCTGCGGATCACGATCTGCGCCGGATCGATGCCCAGATAGGCCGAAAAGCTTTGCTTGAGCAGGCCGATGGCCTGGTTCGGCGTGTCGATCTCCAGCCGGTCGCCGATCCATCGGGCGGTGATGGCATGGGGTTCCAACGCGTTGTGATACTGGGCCGCGGTCTCGATCACCGTGTCGACATGGTGGGCGGCCCGCGCGCGGACGGCGTCCATGTCCCCCACCTGCAGCGACGGCGGGCGGCCGATGCTGACGGTCTCCGGCTCATAGGGCGCATCGCCGTCCAGGCCGATCCGCGGCGGGTCGGTACGATACTGCGGGTTCAGCAGGCGCGCGCCCTCAGTCGCGGCCTCCAACGTCTCGGCGACGACCAGCGCGATGGGCTGGCCGGCATAGCGGACCGTGTCGTCCTGCAGCGCCTCGGTCTTCCAGGCAAAGCCGTGGATCTTGGTGTCGGGATGGACCGCCAGCGGGGGTCGGTTCGCGGGGGTATAAACCCTGACCACGCCCGGATGCGCCATGGCCGCGTCGGTGTCCAGATGCGTGACCGTGCCCCGCGCGATGCCCGCGACGGCGGTGACGGCATGCAGCACGCCCTCGGGCCGCAGGTCGGCCGCATAGGGCGCCCGGCCCGTCACCTTCAGCAGCCCGTCCCGCCGGGTCATCGGCTGACCCGCGTTCGAGCCCAAGCGCACATGCTGCTGGGTGGTCGTCACGTCAGCCATGGTCGTCTCCTTCGAAGACAGAGGCGGGAAGCGCCGGCATCCGGTCGGGCGTGCCCTGTGCGGCCAGCATCAGCGCGCGCAGGGCGATCCGCTGTGCCAGCACGATCTTGGCGGCATTGTCCCCCGACGGCGCGGCACCCTGCACCGCCAGCGCGGCGGCATGGGCAAAGGCGTCCCCGGACGCGGGCTGGCCGATCAGGGCGGCCTCGGCGGCATGGGCGCGCCACGGGCGGGCCGCGACCCCGCCCAGGGCCAGGCGGGCGGCCACGATCCGGCCGTCCTCCACATGGACCCCCGCCGCGGCCGAGACGATGGCAAAGGCATAGGACGTCCGCTCGCGCAGCTTCAGATAGCGGGCGTGTCGGGCCATGCCGCCGGGATCGGGCAGGGTCACATGGGTAATGACCTCTCCGGCCGAAAGGGCGGGCGGCACGCCGACCGCATCGGGCAGCGGGTGGAACCGGGCCATCGGCACGCTGCGGGTGCCGGTCGGGCCTGCGACATGGACCACCGCGTCAAAGGCCGCCAGCGCCACGCACAGATCGGACGTGTGCGTCGCGATGCAGGCGTCGGACCAGCCAAGGATCGCGTGGTTGCGCGTCACGCCGCCGATGGCGGAACAGCCCGACCCGGGTTCGCGGCGGKTGCACGGCGACAGCGGGTCCTGGAAATAGCTGCAGCGGGTCGCCTGCATCACGTTGCCGCCCGTGCTGGCGGCGTTGCGCAGTTGCGGGGACGCGCCGGACAGCAGCGCCTCGGCCACGGCGGGAAACCGGGCCAGGATGCGCGGGTCGCGCGCCAGATCCGCATTGCTGACCATCGCGCCGATGCGCAGGCCGCCGTCATGGTCGTCGATCTCCCGCATCGGCAACCGCGAAATGTCGACAAGCCGCGATGGCGTCGCCACGCCGATCTTCATCAGGTCCAGCAGGTTCGTCCCACCCGCCAGGATCGCGCCATCGGCGCCCACCGCGGCCTCCAGCGTGTCGGCGCGGGTATAATCGAACGGGTTCATGCCGCGTCCTCGCGGACGGTCATGACGCGGGTCGCGTCCAGCACGGCCTTGGTGATGCCGGCATAGGCGGCGCAGCGGCACAGGTTGCCGCTCATCCCTTCGCGGACGCGCTCGGGGTCCAGCCCGGCCTCGCCTTCGGCGATCAGGGCGACGGCCGACATGATCTGGCCGGGCGTGCAATAGCCGCACTGGAACCCGTCATGGCGGATGAACGCGGCCTGAACGGGGTGCAGGTCCTCGCCCTGGGCCAGGCCCTCGACCGTGGTGATGCTGGCCCCGTCATGGGACAGCGCCAAGGCCAGACAGGCATTCATGCGCCGCCCGTCGATCAGCACGGTGCAGGCGCCGCACTGGCCGCGGTCGCACCCCTTCTTGGTCCCGGTCAGGCCGATCCGTTCGCGCAGCACGTCCAGCAGGGTCGCGCGCGGGTCGTCCAGGGCGATCGCCCGGGCGGTTCCGTTGATGGTCAGGTTCAGGGTCTGTGTCATCTTTCCCTCGTTGGCGGTAAGCTATCGGGAAGTCGGGCCGGTGGCGGCCATGGCATCACTATACGGAGGCATCCTCCGTTTCGCAACAACGATGAAGGAGACGTCGGGGAATGGGCGAAGACACGCCAGTCGCGCGCAAGCCGCGGGCCGATCAGGCCCGCAACCGCGACCGCCTGCTGACCGCCGCGCGCGAGGTCTTTCGCAGCGACGCCGCCAGCCTGGAGGCCGTGGCGCGGCGCGCGGGCCTGGGCATCGCGACGCTCTATCGCCATTTCCCCACGCGCGAGGCGCTGTTCCAGGCCGTCTATGCCCGCGAGGTCGAGGCGCTGGAGGCACTGGCCCGCGCCGACGACCTGCCCGTCTGGATGCACGCCGCGCTGGACATGATGGCCACCAAGCGGGGCATGGTCGCGGCCCTGGCCCCGGTGCTGGACAAGGAGGCGCCGTTCTTCACCGAACAGTCGGCGCGCATGCTGGCGGCCGTGGGTGGGCTGCGCGACCGCGCCGTGGCCGCGGGACAGGTCCGCGGCACGGTCACGGCGGACGACCTGATCCGGGTGCTGCTCAGCCTCAGCTATGGTCCCGGTGCGGACCCGGCGCGGGCCGGCCTGCTGCTGGACGTGTTCCTGGACGGGCTGCGGCCGCGATAGGACCGCGGACCATCACGCACGCCCCACGTCGCGGACCATGGCCAGGAACGCCGAAAACCCCGCCGACGGATTGCGCCGATCCGGATAGTACAGGCTGAAGCGCGCCCGCGGCGGCGTCCAATCGGCCAGCAGGCGCACCATCCGCCCGGCGGCAATGTCATCGGCCACGTCCTGTTCGATGAAGAACCCGATGCCGGCGCCATCCAGCACCGCGGCGCGCGCGATGGCGGCCTCGTCCAGGGTCAGGCGGCCCTGGGCCTCGATCTGCACCACCTCGGCGCCGCGCTGGAACGGCCAGCGCAGCAGCGCGCCGTTGGGCAGCCGCACCCGGATGCACTCCGCCGGCGGCAGATCGGCGGGCGTCAGGGGCGTACCATGTGCCGCGATCCAATCCGGCGATGCGACGACGGCATGGCGCTGCGGCCGCCCCACGGACAGGGCGATCATGTCACGCGGCACCAGGTCCGCAGGGCGCAGGCCCAAGTCGAACCCTTCGGCCACGATGTCGACCAGCCGCCCTTCGGTGACAAGATCGACCTGCATCCGCGGGTGACGGCGCAGGAAGGCCAGGACCAGCGGCGCCACCTCGCGCCCCGCCTGGACGGATGCGTTGATGCGCAGCAGGCCGGAGGGGGTCGTCCCTTGCGATTGCGCGGTCTCCATCGCGGTGCGGATCTCGGTCACCGCGGGGCCGATGCGGGCGACAAAGGCGCGGCCGGCATCGCTCAGCGACACGCTGCGGGTGGTGCGGTTGAACAGGCGGACGCCAAGCGACGCCTCCAGCCGTGCGATGCTGTGCGACAGGGCGGTCGTCGACATGCCCAGGTCCAGCGCCGCCGCCCGGAACGATCCGCGCCGCGCGATGGCCAGCACTGCCTCCAGCGCCTTCAGCCCTGCATCCATGGCACGACGCCCATTGTCCCGATCCTGTCATTACCAGATGCCGATCTATCCCGATTATCCGCATGACCGTCCAGCGCTATGTTGGGGGCAGCAGACATGAAAGGACGTCCCATGCAGATGCCGCCCCCGATCCGCACCTATTTCACCGCCCGCGCGCCCCAGGATGGCGACGTCTTGGCCGCCGCCTTTGCCAGCACTGCCGTCGTCCATGACGAAGGTCGCGACCATCACGGGCCGCGGCAGATCCGCGACTGGTGGCTGGCCGCCAAGGCCAAGTACCGCCACCATGCCGAACCGATCGACATGATCCAAGCCGATGGCAGGACCTTCGTCCGCGCCACCGTCACCGGCGATTTCCCCGGCAGCCCGGCCATGCTGCGCTTTGCCTTCGCGCTGTCCGACGATCGCATCACCGCATTGGAGATCGGGGCATGACTGGGTTCCTGACGCTGCTGGGCAAGCGCGCCCTGATCACCGGCGGCACGCAGGGCGCGGGCGCGGCCACGGTGGCGCTGTTTCGCGACCTTGGCGCGCGGGTGCTGACCAAGGCGCGCAAGGCCGCCAACCTGCCGGACGACCTGTTCGTCGCCGCCGACCTGACCACCCTGGCGGGATGCGACAGCGTCGCGGCCGCCGTGCGGGATCGGATGGGTGGCGTCGACATCATCGTGCACATGCTGGGCGGATCGTCCGCCCCCGGCGGCGGCTTTGCCACCCTGGGAGAGGCGGAGTGGGAGGCCGAACTGGACCTGAACCTGCGGCCCGCGCTGCGTCTGGACCGCGCGCTGGTGCCCGGCATGGTCGCGCAGGGGTCGGGGGTGGTGATCCACGTGACCTCGATCTAGGCGCTGCTGCCCCTGCCCGAGGCCACGACCGCCTATGCCAGCGCCAAGGCCGCCCTCTCGGTCTACAGCAAGAGCCTGTCCAAGGAGGTCGCGCCTCGTGGCGTGCGCGTCGTCCGCGTGGCGCCGGGATGGATCGAGACCGAGGCCTCGGTCCGGCTGGCCGAACGCGTGGCGGCGGATGCGGGAACGGACCTGGACGGGGGCCGGCGGATCATCATGGACAGCCTTGGCGGCATCCCCCTGGGCCGCCCGTCCCGACCCGCCGAGGTGGCCAGTCTGATCGCGTTCCTGGCGTCCGATCGCGCCGCCAGCATCACCGGCACGGAATACGTGATCGACGGGGGCACCGTGCCGACCGCGTGACGGTCGGCGCCATTCCCGCCCGGCGTGCGTTGCAGCAGATCGGCGGGCCGCAGCCATGCCCGCCCCCACCATCCCGGACCGGAGAGAGCAGAATGCAGACATTCGTCATCGCCTTGGGCGCCGCCCCGCACATGAAGCTGTCGCAGGCAGGCGACGGATTCACCGCGACCGACGCGCCCATGGCATTCGACAGCCATCAGGCGGCCTATGACTATCTTGTCCGGCACACCGAGGACGACCCGCTGAAGGGCGTTCGGGCCGAGATCGTCGAGGATCTGTCGCTCTAGGCGATCTTGCCCGCATAGGGTGAAACTTTTCCGGACCCCGTCCGTAAACTGTATGTGCAGGGTTTGCCCGATCAGCGAGTTCCCTCTCCTCTCAGCCTTCATTAGGCGGGTGGATCGGCCCCCTGCAGCGGCCCCCGGTCCCGTTTCCGGGGGCCGGTCCTGTTCGTGCCGTCCGATATGCGATCACCCCACCCTGTCGAAACAGATAGGCTGACTGGTCAATCAATTTCAGGCATAAGGTACATAACAACCGGGGACGTTGATTGGTGTTGCTTTAGGTTCTTTCCCCGGTTGTTTATCTGCCCGAACCGGTTTTGTACGCGACGCGTGCGGGACGGGACCGCCGATCGATCCATCCGCTATCATTGCTACGCCCCCTGTCATCATCACGACACTGTGCCGCCCTTCGGGGAACCGGCTGCGATCCCTCCTGTTGAGGTGGGACGCAAACGGGAGATGCATGATGGATGACACACGGGTGTGGAACTTTGAGGAAAGCCTGTGGCGCGCCTCGGAAGGGCGGTACCATGAGCGGGTCGACCCCGAATGCGTGATGGCGCTGAGCCATGCGCCCTATCTGTTTCACGGCGAGGCCGCGGTCGAGGCTGTCACCGGCACGCCGGAATGGGATGAGGTCGCCTTTTCCAAACGCCATATCTCTCGTCCCCAGGAGGGTCTGATCGTCGTCGGCTATGAGGTCAAGGCGCAGAAGAGCGACACCACCTTTACCGCCGCCTGCACATCCGTCTATCGGCAGAAGGCCCATGAGGACTGGACGGTCGTCCAGCACGCACAGGTCGTGCAGGGGCATGGCGATCAGGCCTGATGATCGGTCAACAGTTCAGGCAGTAGGATCGATCCCGGCAGGAATGCCGGGATTTTCTGTTGGATTTGAATGGTTCGGGATCGAACTTTTTTCGTAACGCTCTCCTTGTAACGGTCTTGAATGACGCCCCAATGGGCGCGCCGGAGGGCGGACAGGCGATCACTTATTGGCGTCGGGCATTAGGGCGATGATGTCCGACAAACCTTGGGAGGTGCATCGGATACCGTCTTCGTCTATTCCCTGCCTGAATGGACCAAAACGGCATGAACCGGCCGCCACCAGATGAGGCAGCATGACTGACACGACGATGTCCTCCATGGCGGATCACCTGGGCATGGTGGCGACGGGGCTGGAATGGATCGTGATCGCGCTGGAGCTGTTCGCGATCGGGATCCTGCTTCTGGGCGTGGCGCGTTTCGCCACGCGCTTCGTGTCGGGTGATGTGATGCACCGCGACGCGCATGACCGCCATCATCAGCTGAACCATGGGCGGCTGGCACTTGGCCGGCACATCCTGGCAGGGCTGGAGGTGCTGATCGTGGCCGACCTGATCCGCACCATCCTGCATCTCAGTCTGGCGAACATCCTGCTGCTGGGCGCGATCGTGGTCATCCGGTCCTTCATCTCGTTCATGATGGAGTACGAGATGAAGGCGTTGAAGAACGACTGACGGCCCTTGGCGCTGCCTGATCCGCAGGGGTCAGGCAGCGTCGGGGCCAATCGGCCGTTCCGCCGCCAGTCCGCCTGTCAGATCCCGAAACAGCGCCGTTGCCACCAGATCGTCCAGCGGCATCGACAGCTTGCGCCGCCAGTTGGGATATTCGTCCACCGTCGACGGCACGTTGACCGGGTGCAGCTCGGCCGCCAGATCCTCCAGACGCACGGCGAACAAGCGCGACGGCGCGCTGGCCAAGTGGCGATGCACGGCGATGGTCAATGTGGTGGGGGCGTCGCTCGGGTCGATCCCCGCCGCGACGTCGGCCGTCAGCAGCCCTGCCGCGACAAGATCGGTCAACAGATCGGCGCGTTCCACCGTGCGCGCATCGCGCTGTTCGGTCGCGGCCGCGTCGCTGATGAAGCCGAACCGCTGGCGCAGGGCCACGTCGTCACCCTTCCACCAGCCGCGAAACGTTGGCAGGTCATGCGTGGACAGGCAGGCCAGCGCATCGCGCGGATAGTCCGCGGGCGGGATGAAGCCGTCCTCGCGTCGTTCGAAAAAGAAGATGCGATAGGACAGGATGCGGCAGGCCTCCATCACCTCGCGGAAGCCCGGGGGGACGTTGCCCAAGTCCTCTCCGATGATGGTGGTCCGGTTCTGCCGGGATGCCTCGGCCAGGGCGGACAGCATGTCCTCCAGCGGATAGCGGGCATAGGTTCCGTCGGCGGCCCCTGCCCCCTCCGGCATCAGGAACAGCTGCCACAGTCCCATCGCATGATCGATCCGCAGCGCGCCTGCCTGCCGTGTCGCGTGCCGGATCAGATCGCGGAACGGTGCCGCGCGGGTCGCGGCCATGGCGACGGGCGACAGCGGTGCCAGACCCCAGTCCTGCCCCTGTTCGTTGAAGTAATCGGGCGGCGCGCCGATGCGCACGTCGGGCAGCACGATGTCGCTGCCCCAGCTGCCGGACCCGTCGGCCGCCTCTCCGACGGCGAAATCCAGATAGAGGCCGATCGCCATACCCAGATCGCGACAGCGGTCGCGCAGGGTCTGCGACTGTGACTGGCACAGATATTGCAGCCACATGTGAAAGGCGACGTCGTCCGCCCGTTCCTGCGCCAGCTGCCGCATGGCATCGCCATCGACATCGCGCCATGCCTTGGGCCAGCCAAGCCAACCCGCGCCGTGACCGGCATCGACCATCGCAGCCGAGGCGACCTCGAACAGCGCATGACGGCGCAGATCGTCGCCGCCTTGGGCCACGAAATCGTCCGGCAGGGTCGCGCCTGCGGACCATATGGCGCGCAAGGCCGACAGCTTGGCCGCGGCTACGCCCGGATAGTCGACCAGTTCCGCGGCGCGCAGGTCCTCAAGCACCGCCGCATCGGCCATGTCGGCGCGAAAACCCGGCACCTGATCGACCGCCAAGTACAGCGGGTTCAGGAACCGGCGGTTCGATGGAGAGAACGGGCTGCACCGTGACGGGTCGGCCAGAAACATCGCGTGCAGCGGGTTCAGGCCCAGAAACGCCGCCCCGGCTTGTGCGGCATAACCGGCCAGCACGTGCAGGTCGCCGAAATCGCCGATGCCCCAGTTGCGATCGCTGCGCAGCTGGTACAGCTGCAAGGCGATGCCCCAGTGACGACCCTGACCGGGCATATGGCATTGCGCACCGGCGGGCGCGGTCAGGCGCGGCTCTGACGCCAAGGGCGGCAGCGTGTCCGCGTCGAACGCCTCCAGCAACCCGCGCAAAGTTTCGTCGGGGGCGTCATGCACGGCGCCCCCGACCAGATCGTATTGCGGCTGGATGCCATAGGCGCGGGCGCGGGCATGCAGGTCGCTGCCATCACCCTGCGCCGGAGGGGCAGAGGTCATGCCTGCACCGGCATCAGCACGATGGTCGCCAGCGGCGGCAGGGTCAGGCTCAGCGACTGGTCGCGGCCATGCCAGACGACGGCTTCGGCATCGCGCACCGCCGCGTTGCCGACACCCGATCCGCCATAGGCCTGATCGTCGCTGTTCAGCACCTCGCGCCAGGCACCGGGAACCGGAATGCCGATCCGGTAATCCTCGCGCACGACGGGGGTCAGGTTGCACACCACCACCACCGGGGGCGCGCCGTCGTCCGACTTGCGCATCCAGACCAGCACGCTCTGGGCGCTGTCGCTGCTGTCGATCCATTCGAACCCGTCGGGATCGCAATCCAGCCGGTGCAGCGCGGGCGTGTCGCGATACAGCCGGTTCAGGTCCCCGACCAGCGCCTGCACGCCGGAATGCATGGGGTCGTCCAGCAGATGCCAGTCCAGCGACTGGTCGTGGTTCCATTCGCGGTCCTGCGCGAATTCGCAGCCCATGAACAACAGCTTCTTGCCCGGATGGGTCCACATGAAGGCATAATAGGCCCGCAGGTTCGCGAACTTCTGCCAGCGGTCTCCGGCCATCTGGCGGATCAGCGATCCCTTGCCGTGCACGACCTCGTCATGGCTCAGCGGCAGGACGAAATCCTCGGAGAAGGTATAGACCAGGCCGAAGGTCAGATCGTGCTGATGATACTGCCGATGGATCGGGTCCAGCCGGAAATAGGCCAGCGTGTCGTGCATCCAGCCCATGTTCCACTTGAACGCAAAGCCCAGGCCCCCCTGGTCGACCGGACGGCTGACCATCGGGAAGGCGGTCGATTCCTCGGCGATGGTCACGGCGCCGGGATGGTCGGTGGTGACACGGGTGTTCACCTCGCGCAGAAAGTCGATGGCCTCCAGGTTCTGGTTGCCGCCATGCCGGTTGGGCACCCATTCTCCGGGCTGGCGCGAATAGTCCAGATACAGCATCGACGCCACCGCATCCACGCGCAGCGCGTCGACATGGAACTTGTCGACCCAGTACAGCGCGCTGGCCTGCAGGAAATTGGCAACCTCGCGGCGGCCGAAGTTGTAGATCAGCGTGTTCCAGTCCTGATGGAGCCCTTGGCGCGGATCGGCATGTTCGTACAGCGCCGTGCCGTCGAACTGCGCCAGACCATGGGCGTCGGACGGGAAATGCGCGGGCACCCAGTCCATGATGACGCCGATGCCCGCCTGGTGCAGCCGGTCCACCAGCCGCGCGAACGCCTCGGGGGAACCAAAGCGGCTGGTCGGGGCGAACAGGCCCACGGGCTGATAGCCCCATGATCCGGTAAAGGGATGTTCGCCCACCGGCAGGAATTCGACATGGGTAAAGGCCATCTGCTGGACATAGGGCACCAGCAGATCGGCCATCGCGTCATAGTCCAGGATCTCGGCATCGCCGCCCCGGCGCCATGACCCCAGATGCACCTCATAGATCGAGATGGGCGCCTGGCGGTCCTGCCGACGCGCGCGTTCGGTCATCCATGCGCCGTCGCGCCAGTCGTGATCGGGCAGCCCGTGGACGACGGACGCGGTTTCCGGCGGCTGCTGATGGGCGAACCCGACGGGGTCCGCCTTGAGCGGCAGGCGTTCGCCATGCGCGCTGAGGATCTCGTACTTGTAGACCTCTCCGGTCGTCAGGCCGGGGATAAACAGCTCCCAAATGCCGGGGCCAAGACGGCGGCGCATCGGGTGGCGGCGTCCGTCCCATGCGTTGAAATGGCCGACCACGCTGACGCGGCGGGCATTGGGTGCCCAGACCGCAAAGGCCACGCCGGCGACGCCCTGATGGGTGACCGGATGGGCACCCAGCTTGTCGTACAGGCGGCGGTGGCTGCCTTCGGCCAGAAGGTATTCATCCATCTCTCCCAGCACGGGGCCAAAGCGATAGGGGTCGTCGACCTGCCATTCATGATCGCCCGCCCGCATCGTCAGCCGATAGTCCCCCTGCGGGGCGGGCCCGCAGAAGAACCCCTCGGGGTGGATGCGTTCCAGCGGAAAGACACCGCTATCGGCCACCGCGCGGACCTCGGCGGCTTGGGGCGCAAAGACGCGCAGCTGCCCGTCATGCGGACCCAGGATCGCGAAGGGATCGTGATGCTGGCCCCGCAGGATCGCCTCGATCCCGGTGGAGGTCAGCCCGTCGGGCAGATATGCGATATCGGTCATGCGTTCTCCTGCGTCAGCAGTTCCAGGATACCGGCCAGCGGGATGCCAACCCAGGCCGGGCGGTTGCCCAGCTCGTATCCGGTCTCGTAGATGGCCTTCTGCAGCAGGAACAAATCCAGCAATGCATCGGCCGCGGCGCGGTCGGATGGCAGGTTCGCGGACCCGTCGACATGCTGGCGATAGCTGTCCAGGAAGGCCGCGCTGGCAGTGCGCCGCCAATCCTCGATCCGCTCCAGCGCCTGTTCGACCGTCGTGCCAAAGCTGGCGCGATGCCGTGCCACGACCGTCATCGCGGCATAATCAAAGGACCGCAGCATGCCCGCCACGTCGCGCAAGGGCGACGACAGGGCCCGACGTTCGTCCAGCGACCGCGCGGGTTCGCCTTCGAAATCGATGATGGCCACATCGTTCTGCGCCAGCAGGACCTGGCCCAGGTGATAATCGCCATGGATGCGCGACAGCCCGCCGGATGGGGTCAGCTCTGCAACCCGGCGCAGACGGTCCAGCAACGCGTCGCGCTGCGCCAGCACCTGTTGCGCCAAGGGCGCCGCGTCGTCCGGCAGGTCGGCCTGTTCCAGCCGGGCCAGCATCGCCTCGGCATCGGCGACCGCATCATCGGCCCAACCGCGCAGTGTCTCGGCGGTCAGGTCCTGCAGCGCGAAGGCCGGATCATCGGTGGGCGTCGCCAGGGCGCGGTGCAGCTCGGCAGTCCGCTGTCCCAGCAAGGTGCCGATCGACAGCGGAAAGTCGTATCCGTGCCGCMCCGGCGCGGCATCGCCCGCCGAGGTCCAGCCGTCGCTTTCGTTCAGCTCCAGCATCAGCGCATCGACGATGCCCGTCCAGGCGTCCCCCCGGTTCGGGACGAAGGCAAAGGCGGCCGCCAGGGTCGTGTTCTGATCACCCTTGTGATCCAGATGGCCCAGGTAGCGCGGCGTATGGGCAAAGCCCGCGACCGTGGTCAGGAACTGCGCCACCTCGACATCGGGCTGATGCCCGGTGCGCAGGCGACGATACAGCTTCAGGATGATCTGGTCCGAGAAGGCGATCGACAGGTTCGACTGCTCGACCCCCATCTGCCGCGGAGTGCCGGGTTCAGTGATGGCACGCAGGGCATCGGTGCCGTGGAACTGCAGATCGCCTTGGGCCTTGCCCTCAACCATCCCGTCCAGCAGCAGCTGCGGCAGGCGTTCGTCGAAGGCGCCGTCGACCAGCGCGCCAACCCGTGCGGTGTGGCGGATCTTGGCCAGCGTCCAGGACAGCTTGGGCGCACCGGGACGCAGGTTCTCGTCGCCCCACCGGGCCGACAGGGGCAGGAAATAGCTCTGCTCCTCGCCCTCACCGCCGGGGGTCACGTCCAGCGCGACCATCGCATGTTCGCCCTGCCCCAGATCGCCCAGCTGACGCAGACGGACATGGGCCGGGGCGGACTGGTCCTTGGCCGCGAACCAGCGCTGCAGCGGCAGCCATTGGGGTAGAACCTCTGCCTGCAGCTGCGCCCCCTCGCGGCCGGCCAGCGCGGTGCTGACCTTGCCGTCGCGGGTGGTCAGCGTCATGAATTCCGGCAGGATGTCGGGCAGCTGTTCGTGCCAGGACGGCATCTCTTCCTCGCCCGACAGGGCGAACCAGAAGAACCCATAGGCCGGCAGCGTCAGCATGTAGGGCAGATCGCCGATCGGCGGAAAGGCCGACCGGCCGGTCAGCTCCACCGGAACCATGCCGCGGCGGCTGGCCAGGTCCAGCTCGACCGCCTGCGCGCTGTCTGACAAGTTGGCGACGCACAGATAGGCGCGCCCCTCGTGTTCGCGGACATAGGCCAGGATCTTGCGGTTGCGCGGATAAAGCAGCGTCATCTCTCCGCGCCCAAAGGCCGGATGCTGGCGGCGCACGGTGATCATCCGGCGCATCCAGTTCAGCAGCGACGACGGGTCGTCCGCCTGCGCCTCGACGTTGATCACCTGGTGGCCATAGACCGCGTCGATGATCGTCGGCAGATAAAGCTGCTGCGGCTTGGCCGTGGAAAAGCCCGCATTGCGGTCGCCCGACCACTGCATCGGCGTCCGGACCCCGTCACGGTCGCCCAGGTAATAGTTGTCGCCCATGCCAATCTCGTCACCGTAATAGATGATCGGCGTGCCGGGCATCGACAGCAGCAGCGAATTCAAGAGCTCGATCTTGCGGCGGTCGTTCTGCATCAGCGGCGCCAGGCGGCGGCGGATGCCCAGGTTGATGCGCGCCCGCGTGTCGGTGGCATAGGTCTGCCACAGATAGTCGCGCTCCTCCGACGTCACCATCTCCAGCGTCAGCTCGTCATGGTTGCGCAGGAAGATGCCCCACTGGCAGTTTTCCGGGATCTCGGGCGTCTGGCGGATGATGTCGGTGATCGGGTGACGGTCAGCCTGCGCCAGCGCCATGTACATGCGCGGCATCAGCGGGAAATGGAAACCCATGTGGCACTCGTCACCCTCGCCGAAATAGGGGCGGGTGTCCTCGGGCCACTGGTTCGCCTCGGCCAGCAGCATCCGGTCGGGGAAATGCTTGTCCAGATCGGCACGGATGGCCTTCAGGACGTCATGCGTCTCGGGCAGGTTCTCGTTGTTGGTGCCGTCGCGTTCGACCAGATAGGGGATCGCATCCAGGCGCAGCCCGTCCACGCCCATCTCCAGCCACATGCGCATGACCTTGAGAACCTCGGCCAACACCTTGGGGTTGTCGAAGTTCAGGTCGGGCTGGTGCGAATAGAACCGGTGCCAGTAATAGGCGCCCGCGACCGGGTCCCACGTCCAGTTCGACTTTTCCGTGTCCAGAAAGATGATCCGCGTCTCGGGCCATTTCTCGTCCGTGTCGGACCAGACATAGAAGTCGCGAGCCGCCGATCCGGGCTTGGCATGGCGGGCCTTCTGGAACCACGGATGCTGGTCGCTGGTGTGGTTGATGACCAGTTCGGTGATCACGCGGATGCCGCGCCGATGCGCCTCGGTCACGAAGGCCTTGAAGTCGCGCATCGCGCCATAGGACGGATTGATCGACCGATAGTCGGCGATGTCATAGCCGTCGTCGCGCAGGGGCGAGGGATAGAAGGGCAGCAGCCAGATGGCCGTCACGCCCAACTCCTGAACATAGTCTAGCCGCTGCATCAGCCCGGCGAAATCGCCGATGCCATCGCCGTTCGAATCCATGAACGCCTTGATGTGCAGCTGATAGATGACCGCATCCTTGTACCAGTCGGCCTGGTCGCGGTCGATGCCGCCGGTCACGGCGAAGGTTGCGCCGTCGCGCTTGGGGTTCGGGATGTTCATGGGCGCGGCGCTCCGGGTGCGATGAGTTGCCAGATGGCATAGGGACGGGTCTGCGGATCAAGATCCAGGGTCTGGGTCTTGCCGTGCCAGGTGAAGCTGTTGCCGTGGATCAGGTCACGGACCTCGATCGACGCGTCGTCGGGCAGGCCGAATTCCCACAGCGGGACCTCGAACTGGAACACCTGGGTGTTGTGCGGGTCCAGGTTGACGTGGATCAGCACGTAATCGTCCCCGGAACGCTTGCCATAGGCCAGAACCTGGTCGTTATGGGCCATGTGGAAGGTCAGATCGGTGAACTGGCGCAGCGCCGGGTGATCGCGGCGCAGGCGGTTCATCAGGCGGATGTCGTCCTGGATGTTGCCCGGCTGGTCCATGTCCCAGACCCGCAGCTGATACTTCTCGCTGTCCAGATACTCTTCCTTGCCGGGCACGGGCGCGGCTTCGCAGATCTCGTAACCGCTATAGACGCCGTAATTGCCACCCAGGGTCGCGGCCAGTACCAGACGGATGCGAAAGCCAGGCCGACCGCTGGACTGCAGATAGCGTGGATTGATGTCGGGGGTATTCACGAAGAAGTTCGGGTTCATCACCAGACGGCTGTCGGTCTGCGTCAGCTCGGTCAGGTATTCGATGATCTCGGCCTTTTCGTTGCGCCAGGTGAAATAGGAATAGGATTGCGAAAAGCCGACCTTGGCCAGCCGCTTCATCACCTTGGGCCGGGTGAAGGCCTCGGCCAGAAAGATCACGCCCGGATCGACGCGACGGACCTCGGCGATCATCCACTCCCAGAACGGGAAAGGCTTGGTGTGCGGGTTGTCCACGCGAAAGATGCGCACCCCGTGGTTCACCCAGAACAGCACGATGTCGCGCAGCGCGTACCACAGCCCCGGCAGGGCATCACGATAGAAATGGACGTTGACGATGTCTTCGTACTTCTTGGGCGGGTTCTCGGCGAACTTGATGGTGCCGTCGGGGCGCCAGTCGAACCATTCCGGGTGTTCCCTGATCCACGGGTGATCCGGCGAGCACTGGATCGCGAAATCCAGCGCGATCTCCAGCCCGTGGTCGCGAGCGGCATCGATCAGGCGGCGGAAATCGTCGAAATCGCCCAGTTCGGGGTGGATCGCATCATGCCCGCCATCCGCGGACCCGATGGCATAGGGGCTGCCGGGATCGTCCGGCCCTGCGGTCAGGCTGTTGTTCGGACCCTTGCGGTTCGTACGCCCGATCGGGTGGATCGGCGGGAAATACAGCACGTCAAAGCCCAAATCGCGCACATAGGGCAGGCGCGCGATCACGTCGTCGAAGGTGCCGTGCCGATCCATGCTGCCCGATTGTGACCGGGGCATCAGTTCATACCACGCGCTGAAGGCCGCTGCCTGCCGGTCGACATGCAAAGGCAGCGTGTCAGACAGCGTCAGGTCGGTCCGGGGTGCAGCGCGGTTCATCAGCGCGGTCACCGGATCATCCGTCAGCGCGGTCAGGCGGGCCGCATCGCCCTGCGCGGCCAGACCGTCGTCCTGCACCAGAACCGCATCCAGCGCGGCCCGGTCGTCGGCGCCGGCGCGGCCCTTGGGGCCCATGGCGGCCTCGATCAGACGCCGGCCCTCGGTCAGTTCCAGCGATATGGCTTGACCCGCGGCATGCTTGGCCAGGATCTCCTTGCGCCATGTCGCGAACAGGTCGCGCCAAGCGGCAAAGCCGATCTGATAGTCTCCAGGCGCGTCGAAGGCGTGACTGGCCTGCCAGCGGTCGTTGATGACGAAGGTCATCGGCACCTCGGCAAAATCCTCCTGCCCGACCGGGCGCCACAGCAAAGCGGCGTCGATGATGTCGTGCCCGTCCGAAAAGATGTCCGCCTGGAACAGGTCCGGCTGCCCGGCCACGACCTTTGCCGCAAAGCGCCCGCCATCGACCTGATGGGAAATCCCCTCGATCGCCAGACGCGCGGCGGCGAGGCGCAACAGGGTCGGATCGGCATCGGCCGCCCGTCGCGGCGATCGCCGGGGGGTGCGGGCCTTGGCGGGGGATGGCGTGGCGGGCTGGTCGTTGGACACGGATATGCCTCCTTGGATCGGACAGGAACAGAACAGGCGCCGCCCGCGAATGTTCCGGCAGAAGGCGAAACAAGGGTCGATTTGCCCGCACCAAAGGCAGGAAGGCCGGGCCCTAGTAGGTGCCCGGCGGATCGCTGGCCGGAAAGGATTCGTCCCCGCGTTCATCGATGTCGGACCATTCCAGGGGCGGATCGCGCATCTGGTCGGGCCCTGCGGGACGGATCGCGTCGCCCGCGTTAGGGCCGGATCGGCGCGTGGCGGACCGGACCAGCAGCGCGACCCCCGCAAGGGCCGCGACAAGGGCAAGCGTTCTGGTCATGGCATCCCCCTCAGATGATCGGCTGGCCACCGGTGACCGCGATGGTCGCCCCGGAGATGTAGCTGGAGGCCGCCTCCGCCAGCATCACATAGGCCGATGCCAGTTCCGCAGGCTGCGCCGGCCGCCCGATTGGATAGTTCTGGCCGAAGGTGGCGACCTTGTCGCCCGGAAAGCTGGCCGGGATCAGCGGCGTCCAGACCGGCCCCGGCGCCACGACATTCGCGCGGATGCCGCGATCGGCCAGCATCTGCGCAAGGCCCGCGGTGAAGTTCTGGATCGCGCCCTTGGTCGTGGCATAGGCCAGCAGGTCGGGGCTGGGCTTGTCGGCATTCACCGACGCGGTGTTGATGATCGCGGCCCCCCGGCCCATATGCGCGACCGCAGCCTTGGTCAGATGGAACATCGCGTCGATGTTGGTGGCGAAGGTATAGCGCCACTCCTCGTCGCTGATGTCCTCGATTTTGGCAAAGCTGCGCTGATGGGCGGCGTTGTTGATCAGGATGTCGATGCGCCCGAACCGATCGGCGGTCTGCGCGATCACGTCGCGACAGKTTTCGGCCTTGGACAGGTCGGTCATGATGACCAGACACTCGCGTCCGGCCTGGCGGACCAGGGCGGCGGTATCCTCCATGTCCCCCTTCTCGTCCAGGCAGACCAGCGCCAGGTCGGCCCCCTCGCGGGCATAGGCGATGGCCACGGCGCGGCCGATGCCGCTGTCGGCGCCGGTGATCAGCGCCACGCGCCCCGTCAGACGGCCGTTGCCCTTCCAGCTGTCCTCGCCGTGATCGGGAACCGGGTCCATCCTGCGGAAGCTGCCGGGCAGGTCCTGTTCCTGTTCGGGAAAGGGCGGATAGGGATAATCGGTCATGCGCGGTCTCCTGTGGCATTCGGGCCCGTCACGGGACGGACCGGTGCCTGCAACCGGCGACAGGGCGCGATGTTCCCGCCCTAGTGGAAATGGCGGGGCAGGTTCCGCGCGATCTCGTGGTCCATCAGGGCGATCATCAGGCCGCGCAGGGTGCCCGTGACGGCATCGCCGCCCTCGATGGCGCGGATCGCCTGCAGCATCACCCGCTCGACCAGGCGTTCGGCCGCGGCGGCGTCCGAGGCAACCAGGCGGACATAGGACAGCATGTCCACCATGACCTCCTGCACCCCGTCCGCGTCACCGAACCGCAGGCGTTGCGCATGCAACTGCAGCAGAAGGCTGCGCGTCGGGCTGGGCTTGGCATGAATGACTGTCTGGCTGAACCGGTCCGGGACGTCCCGCGCGGTATAGCCGGTCAGAAAGACGAACGGCACCTCCTGCAGGCTCAGCTGATCGGCGATGCAGAACGACGTCTGCGCGCCCAAGCGCACGTCCAGGATCGCCGCGTCGGCATCCGCGCTGGTCAGGCTGCACATCGCATCGCCGATGTCCGAAAAGGGACCGATCACGGTGTCGCCAAGATTGCTGATGTCGCGGGACAGCTGTTCGGCGATCAGGAATTCGTCTTCGACCACCAGAATGCGCATGGTCCCCCCGGATCGCCATCGTCAGGCATGACCCTATCCAATCACGCAAAGACTGCCCATTAAACATACCTTAACGGAAGGACCTGTTTCGGCGAAAAATTGCCTATCGTGCAATATCAGGTTCTGCGCCATCCCAGGCAGCCCGCGGGCAGGCCCCCGCCCGCGACCAGCAGGGCGCCCTGTGCGTACAGGCGCCATGCGCCGCCGGCGGGCATGTCGACCACGGCCAGGGACAGGGCCGCGTCCTGCCACAGGATGGCTGCGCCTGTTGCGGTCAGGCGGTCGCGGATCTGGGCGTCCGTCAGGTCCTTGCGGAACACGACCGAGGCAACCCGACCGTCGCCGGGCGGCTGTGCGGCCCAGGTGCCCATCCCGACGGTCAGCGCCAGCAGCGCGGCCGTGACGCCACCGACGCGACCTTCGGGACCGCGCGGCCCCATCGCCACGTACAATCCCGCGGCCGCGGGCACGATGCCGAACCCGATCAGCCAGCCCGCATCCCACAGCAGCGGGGCCGGGCTGTCATCCCGGATGCGGTGGATGCCCAGCACCCAATGCGACAGCACCGCATCGATGCCTTGCCACAGTCCGAACCCGACCGGCAGCATGGCCCACAGCCGGCGGCGCGGATCGGCGCCGATCACCGACCGGTGGCGCCACACCGCCACCAGCCCGACCAGCGCAACCGCGTACATGGCGGCGTGGAAATAACCGTCCCACAGGATCTGCAGCCGCAACTCGTCCATGCCCAACACCAGGCTGAGAAGATGGTGCCATTGCAGGATCTGGTGCAGCAGGACCCCGTCGAAAAAGCCGCCCAGGGCAAATCCCAGGGTCACCGCGGGCAGCCACGCCCGCATCACCCGCCCTCCAGCGGGGCGGGGGCCAGGGCACGCCCCTCGGCTGTGCGCAGAACGCTGTGGATGCGGCTGGCGGCGATCTGGGCCTGGCCCATCGCGGTGCCGATCTGGTTCAGCCCGGTCGTCAGATCGCCCGCGGCGAACAGGCCCGGCACCGTCGTCTGCTGATGATCGTCCGTGGGGATCCGGCCATCCGGCGCGGGGATCAGGCCAAGCCGGGTCGCCAGTCCCGCCTGCGCCACGGCCCCCAGGCCCGACCAGACCGCCTCGACCCGCAGCGGGGGCGCATTCGGGCGGATCAGCGCGACCCCCGGCCCGGACAGGTCCCAGGTCACGTCCGGCGACGTGTCAACCGCGACGCCCGCATTCGTCACGCTGCCGTGATCGTCAGGCGACAGTCGCAGCGGCGCGCCAAGCGTCAGCAGGGTGACCTGCCGCGTGTAATGGGATAGGAACAGCGCCTCGGACGCGGCATGGGCATTGGCGCCGATCACGGCCACCGGCCTGTCCGTCGCCTCATAGGCATCGCAGACCGGGCACAGGCGCAGCTGGCCGGCCAGGATCGCGGCGCGGGCATCGGGGATCGGCGGCAGCCGGTCGACGGCCCCGGTGGCTAGGATGACATGCCGTGCGATGTGCAGGCTGCCCGCCAGAACTTCGAACCCGCCATGCGGCAGGGGGTCCAGGCGCACCACGCGTCCCCGGATGATGGGAACGCCCAGATCGGTCACCTGCTGGCGCATCCGCCCCAGCAGGCGACCGCCCCGGATGCCCGTTGGATAGCCCGGATGGTTCCAGGTCCGCGGGATCAGCGCGGCGCGGCTGGCACCTGCATCGATGACGACCACGCGACGCCGGAACCGGGCCAGATGGATCGCCGCCGTCAGCCCGGCCGGACCCCCGCCGATGATGACGCAGTCCAGCATCACGCTGTCACCTGCGCCGGCGTGACCGGAAATGGACTGTCTCATGATCGCGTTGGCATCCGGCCGGGGATGGGCGTCGCGCAACGACCGATCCGCCGTTCCGTGCGAACGGCTGTCGCCCGGTGCGACCTGTCGCAAGGCGCCGAAAGACTGCGGCGCCCGATTTCAGGTACGGCGGCGACGGATAGGTTGTCGGTCATGGGCATGTCCTGGCACGAGGGCGTGCCGGCGACCCCAGGGCCGCCGGCACGGATGCTACATCTGCTCGGTCTGCGCGCCGCTGCCGGTGCGGGCCGGACCCAGGTCGGGCTGCTGACCCATCGCGGTCGTGGGCTGGGACGTAAACTGGCCCTTGCCGTCGACGGACGGACCCTGCGACCAGCGGCCGTCGACCGGCGCGCTGCCATCCGCCTGGAACCCCAGGAAGGCATAGCTGAACTCGGACTGCTCCTCGGCCTGGGGAAAGCTGTTCGGGATCGGGAAAGCGCCCTGCGCGCCGCCCAACTCCTCAAGTGCGGCCATCCACTGGTTCTGGTGCATCGTGTCCCGCGCGATCAGATAGGACAGCATGTCCTTCATCCCCGGGTCGTCGGTCATGTTGTACAGCCGCACGGCCAACGTACGCCCGGTGGATTCGGCGGCGATGTTGGCGGTCATGTCGGCGGCGATGTTGCCGCTGGCATAGATATGGGACATATCGAAGGGCACGCCGTCGCTGTCCACCGGCATCGCCGACAGACCCGCCGACAGCAGGTTCTTGAGGTTCATGCCACCCATCACGGCCTCGACCGCCTTGTCACGGGCGCCCTCTTCCTGCATCGCCAGGGGCGCGCCTTCCAGGTTCAGGGCGACCGCGGTGGCCAGCATCTCGATATGGCCCAGCTCCTCGGCGGCGGTGTTCATCAGCAGGTCGCGGAACCGGGCGTCGCCGCGCGCGCCGCAGGCCTGAAAGAAATACTGCATCGCCACGCGGATCTCTCCCTCGACGCCGCCGATGGCCTGCTGCAGGGCGCGGGCGAACAGCGGGTTCGGGGCATCGACGCGGACGGGATATTGCAGCTTGTTGTCGGTATAGAACATGGATCTCTCCGATTTGGGGGGCCGGCGCCGCGCGATGCGGGCCGGTGGGGTCGGGTCAGCCCTGGGCCGCGGCGTTGATGACGGTCTCGGCCAGACCGGTCAGGATCTCGTCGGTGGCCGTCTCCTCCTGCAGGGTCTGGTCCAGCAGGCGCTCGGCATCCGCCAGGCCCAGCTGCGCGGCCCAGGCCTTCAGCGTGCCATAGCGGGCGATCTCGTAATGCTCGACGGCCTGGGCCGCGGCCAGCAGGCCCGCATCCAGCGCGGGGCTACCCTTGAACTCCTCCATGATCTCCTGTGCCTCGGCGATGATCCCCTCGATCGCGTCGCAGGTCTTGCCGGTCGGGCGCTTGCCCAGGGCATCGAACACCTCGGACAGGCGCTCGTACTGGGTCTGCGTTTCCTGTTCGTGGGTCTGGAAGGCGGCCTTCAGCTCGGGGTCCTGCGCCGCACGCGCCATCTTGCGCAGCGCGTTGCCGATCTTGCGTTCGGCGTAATAGATGTCCTTCAGCGTTTCATGAAACAGCGTGTCCAGTGTCTGTTCGGCCATGGGTGCTCTCCTTGACGTTTTGGGGCCGCTGAACCGGCGGTTGCGGCGAAKGTTCCAGCGCGCCGACCGAAAAACTCACAGCGCGATCAGCAGGACGACGGCGATCCCCACGATCACCGCCAGCGGGATGGCGATGGTGCCCAGCAGCATCATCGCCCCCGACCTGGCGGGGACGCGGTAATAGGCCATGTCGGCGGGCTGGCCGCTTTCGGCGGCGGATTCGTCGATCCTGGCGGACGGGGGCGCGGTGCCGTCGGTCTGGGCGCCAGGTCGATCGGCGGGTCGATCGGCGGGCTGATCGGCGGGCGACGGGCGTTCGGGATCCTGGGTCATGGGCCTCTCCTGTTGGGGCGGGGCGTGCAACCGGGGCGGGGCCGCGATGTTCCCGCCCATCGTCGCGCCGGGCGGATCGGGTGCCGTCGAACGATGCCTTGGAACAAACCGGCGATCCGCCGGTTGCACGCCCCCAAATCCGGAACGTCCCACAGAAAGGACCCTCCCATGGCCACCACCGTCGGCACCGAAGACACGATCACAGACCTGGTCACGAACCTGATCCTGCTGGAGCGCGATGCCATCGCCGCTTACGAATCCACGATCTCGCGGCTGTCGGACCCGGCTTTGTCGCAGCAGGTCGAGACGTTCCGCCAGGATCACCTGCAGCATCTGGAGGTGCTGAACCAGATCGCCGCCGAGACGGGCGCCGATGCGCCGGCGGAAGGCGACATGAAGCAGATGCTGACCACGGGCAAGATCGCCCTGGCCGGACTGATGGGAGACGGCACGATCCTCAAGGCCATGCGTACCAACGAGGAAGACACCGTCACCGCCTATGAACGCGCGTCGAGCCACCCCTCGGCGCTTCCCAAGACGCTGGCCTTCTTCCAGAAGGCCTTGGCGGACGAACGTCGGCACCGCGACTGGATGCAGCGGACCGCCGACATGCTGTGAAGGACGCCCAACTCCCCCGGGTCGTCCTTCGGGACCGGCGCTGTGCCCGAGCGCCGGTCCTTTTTTCGTCTCACGCAGGCGTGCGGGAACATCTGCGGTTGGCCCCGGTTGGGACCGTCCAAGCGCATGACCACGGCGCATTATCATCTCCGGAGGAGACATCATGACCTGGACACTGACACAGACCAGCCGCGCGGCCCTTGTCGCGGCGACCCTTGCCCTGGCACTGCCGGGCGCGTCCCTGGCTCAGACCACTGCACCCGACAGCGCAGGCGGCGGCGCGGCGGCGGACGGTGCCGTCCTGGGCGGCGGCGGGGCCCCGATGACCGGCACCGAGGATGCAGGGGCCGAAGGCTCCAGCACCGCCGACATGAGCACCACGACCGGCAGCGGTCAGAATACGGGATCGGCCGCGCAGTCGGGCGGTTCGGGCGACATGTCGCTGACCTATGAACGCGTCGTGGCCGACCTGCAGTCGGGCCGCGACTACGGCGACCAGCTGGAGGGGATGGATGCGGACACGACCGTCACCGTCATGGGCCTCAGCGAGCTGGAACAGGTGGGCGGCGGCGCGGTCTCGACCGCCGAGGAGGGCACGCCCCCGATGACCGGCGGCCAGACCACGATCGACACGAACGGCTCGGCCGCGATGCAGTCGGACACCACCTCCGGCGCCTCGGCCGGCGGCGCGGTGGATGCCCCCGCAGGCATCGCGGACGGGATGGCGACCGGAGGCGGAACCCAGACCAGTGCCGTGACCGAAAGCACGCCGGGCGATGTCGACGCAGCGCTTGAGCATGCCCAGGACAACCTGACCACCCTGCGGGAAACCCTGTCGGAAAACCAAGCCGTCACGGACGCGCTGGAGGCCGCCGATCACACCACCGACGACGTGATCGCCCTGCATCGCGACGGTCAGGAACTGACGGTGATCGTGGACGACCGCGACGAATGACGATCAGAGCGGGGCCCGATCATCGGGTCTCGCATATCCAACGCAGGGACATCATGCGATGTCATCGGAACCGCGGACGCTGACCGGGCCTGACGCATGCGGACACTTCAGAACTCCGGTTCCAACGCCCGTTTCAGCATCGTCCGCGCCCGGTTCACGCGGCTCTTGATGGTGCCGATGTCGCATTCCAGGATCTCGGCCGCGCGGATATAGCTTTCGCCCAAGACCGACACCAGAACGATGGCCTCGCGATAATGAACGGGGATCCGGCCTAGCTGGTCCCACACCTCCTGATGGCGCAGGTGCCATTCCTGCGTGGCTCGCGATATCGGCTTGTCGGACACGCAATCCTCGGACCCGGTGCGTTCGCGGGCCGACTTGCGGACATTGGTGTAGAAGCGGTTACGCATGATCGTGAAAAGCCAGGCCCGCATATGGGTGCCCGGCTGGTACTTGTCGGCATATTCGATGGCCCGCAACAGGGTCTCCTGAACCAGATCGTCGGGATCCTCCTGTCGCCCGCATAACGAGCGCGCATAGGCGCGCAGGGCTGGAATGTGGTGAAGTACATTGTCGGACATGGTCGGCTACGCCTGTTCCCAAAGCAGAACGCTGAACAAATGCGTACATACCGATCTGGTTCCGAAAACGTGATCGGCCGGCCGTTTCCCGCCTGTTTCGGCGATGCGCGCGTCTTCGGGAACATCCCAACGGTTTGCAGGTTCAGCGGACGGACATCACGGGGGGTGCCTGCGCCGTTTTCGCAACGATGCGTGACCGTCGGGGACGAATTCGCGGTGCCACGGCAAATGTGAACTGTCACCAACCCCGCACCGTGGTATCTGCTGAAGGCAATGGAAGACGTGTTTGGCAGGCCGCCAGGCGCTTTTGAGGTCACGATGAGCAAGACGGATCACCGCCCGCCCCAGGACGAAATGGACGACAGCATGAAGGAACTGCTGATCGAGATGGAAAAGGTGGCCGTGCCGCCCCGGCTGCAGGAACTGGCACGCCGTCTTGAGGCCGCCATCGCGGCGTCCAAGGCGCGCCGGGACGGCTAGCCCCCGATCACGCCGCGCCGGGCCGACCGGATGCGGCATTGCGGCCCGAACACGCGGGTCCGGCGCGTCGCGTCGGCCAGGGCCATCACCGCGTCGATGCAGGCATCGCCGATGATCGGCTTGACGAAATGCGGCACCGCGTCAAAGCGTTCGGGCATGTCCTCCCTTTCGAAACCGGTCACGAAGATGAAGGGCACCCCCTGTTCCGCCAGCGCGTCCGCCAGGGGAAAGGCCAGCTGGGTGCGCAGCTGGACGTCCAGGATCGCCGTATTCGGACGCTGCCGGGCGGACATCAGCGCGACGGCCAGGGGGATCGACCCGGTCGGACCCAGAACGGTCGCCCCGCGATCGCGGACCTCCGTCGCCAGGTGCAGCGCGGCCCAATAGTCGTCCTCCACGATCAGTATCCTGCAGGTCATGGCCGTTCCTTTCGTTCCGCACGGGCGGCGCAACCGGCAAGTCGGGACCATGTTCCTGACGGCGCGGAACAAACCGCCCCGATCGCGGTTCAGCCCGCCACGAAGGCCCGATCCGTCGATGGTGCATTGCCGGGGACAAAGTTTTGCAACGATTGCCCCAAACCGTCGTTGGGCCTGCAAGAGGACGATGATGGTACAATACGACCGGCTTGCCGCCCGCATCCTGATGATCTGCCCGCCCTATCCCAGCCATCGCCAGGCCTTCGCCGCGCTGGCCGAGGAGCTGCGCGCCCGCGGCCACCATGTCCGCTTTCTGGCCGGCGACACGGTCCGCTCCAGGCCCTGCCTGCCGCCCGACAACCGCCCCCATTCCGCGCGCCTGCACGGAGAGATCGCCGCGGGCGCCGCGCGCACGCAGATGCTGTGCCGGCTTGGTCCGGCGGCCATCGCCGCCTATCGGCCCGACCTGATCCTGGGCGATCAGACAGAGCCGGCGGCGGGCCTGCTGTCGCGCCACATGCACATCCCGATGGTGTCGATCGCATGCGCCCTGCCCTTCGACGACGAACCCGGCGTGCCGATCCCGTTCCTGGGGTGGCGCCCCGACCACAGCGAACGGGGGATCGAACGGCTGCGGACCGCGCGGCGGATCGCGCAATGGGTGATGCGGCGGCAGTCGCGGGTGATCCAGACCATCGCCCTGGACTGGGACCTTGGGCCGCTGCGCGATTTCACCGATTGCGTGTCGCCCCTGATGACGCTGGCGCAGGCCGTGCCGGGGTTCGACCACCCTCGTCCCGTGACCGGCGGGCGGGTGCGCCACATGGGCCTGTTCCGCGCCCCGGTCGCCGAGCCGCTGCCCTGCGACATCCGCCCTGACCCGGATCGACCGCTGGTCTTTGTCAGCCTGGGCACGCTGCAGGGGCACCGGCACCGCCTGCTGGCGCGGATCGCGCGGGCCTGTCGCCGGGCCGGGGCGCAGGTGCTTGTCTCGCTTGGCGGCCAGTCGGCCGAGGGCGCGCGCGACATCCCCGCGGATTGGGTCCGCAGCTTTGTCCCGCAGCGCGCGATCCTGGAACGCGCGCAGGTCTGCGTGACCCATGCGGGCATGAACACGGTCATGGAGTGCCTGGAACAGGGCGTGCCGATGCTGGCCCTGCCCTTGACCAACGATCAGCCGGGCGTCGCCGCCCGCATCGCCCGGACCGGAACCGGGCTGCGCCTGTCGCCCCGGTGGGCGTCCGAGGCACGCATCCACGACGCGCTGTGCCGCCTGCTGGACGACCCGTCGTTTCGGGCGAACGTCCACGGCTTTGCGCAGGACGCGCCGCATTGGCCGCGCGCCGCGGGGGCCGCGGACGCGATCGAAGGCGTGCTGGGCCGACGCCCGACCCTGGTCACAGCGCCTGATGCAGCGCGCGAATGGCGGCGATGATGAAACCGTCCTGAATCCAAAGGGACAGCGCGATCTCTGTCCCGACCGCCAGGGCCAGCACGACCCGCGCCGATGCGGCCCGCGCGAACAGCGCCCCGGCAACCGCGCAGGCCGTGTCGGCGAATGCGTTCAGGCGACTGTCACCATGATAGGCCAACGGGTCCGCAGCGTCATAGCCGAACAGTCGGATGCTGACGGGCAGGTTCTCGATCACCTCCCAGGTCGTGCTGCTGGCGACGACGACGGCCAGCAGCGCCCAGAGGCCCAGATCGGGCCGCAGCCGCGTGACCAGCAGGACCAGCAGCGCGCCCGTCACCGCATGCAGCAGGGAATAGGGGTCCAGCAGGGTCTGGGAATTCAGCGCCGGATCGCCGGGCATTGCCCAGATCCGGCCGCAGTCGCAGCCCCAGGGACGTTCCAGCGCCGCAAAGACCGCCAGCTTGACGGCGGTCGCGATGACGATCACCGCGACCGCCCGTGCGGCCTGCCGCGACCCCTGATCGTCAGGGGTCGCGGCCGCGTCGGGATGCGCCGTCACGTCAGGATTTGGACGGGGTTTCGTCGGCGGACGGCTTGTCCATCTTGGCCGGGTTCATCACGTCGAACTCCTTGGGGTCGTGGGGTACGCCCTGGCCCTGGCCCTGGCCGTTCTGGCGGGGCACGACGGGGTCGGATTTCTTCTTGTCGTCCATGGCGCGGTCCTTTCGTCGGTCATGTCCGCATCAACATCCCGCCGCGGGCGATGTTCCGTCCGGATCGCAGGCTTTGCGCCATGACCCCTATCGCGATGCGGGGCATCCGGTGCACCATGGCCCGACTGACAGGAGGAACCCCATGTCCAAACGCGCCATTCTGGTCGTCGATCTGCAGAACGAATACTGGCCCGACGGCAACCTTCCCCTTCACGGGATCGAGGCCGCCGCCCACAACGCCGCCCGCGTGATCGCCCATGCCCGTTCCAGGGGCGATCTGGTCGTGAACATCCGACACGAGATCCCCGGCGGCCCGATCTTCGTCCCCGGCAGCGCGGGTGCCCGGATCAACGACGTCGTGGCCCCCGCCCAGGACGAGGCGGTCATCACCAAGAACCACCCCAACTCGTTCCGCGAGACCGGGCTCAAGGATCTGCTGGACGAACACGGCGTCCGCGACGTGGTCGTCGTTGGCGCCATGAGCCACATGTGCATCGACGCGACCACCCGCGCCGCCAACGACCACGGCTTTGCCACCACCACGATCCACGATGCCTGCGCGACCCGCGACATCGAGTTCGGCGGCCAGACCGCCCCCGCGGCGCATGTCCACACCGCGATCATGGGCGCGCTGGCGTTTCTTTATGGCGATGTCATCAGCACCCAAGATTTCCTGAAGACCTGATGGCCCCGGCCCGATGCGCGGACCGCGCGTCGGGCCGCCGCTGCGGGGTGAACACCACGCAGGCTGCAGGCGCCCGCCGCGGGCATATCCCGAAATGCGCTTTCATCTGCCCAAATAATGGACATAGTGACCGCGAAACGTGCAGTTGACCGGGACTGGGACCATGCGACCACTGATGATCAGCGCACTGCGCGCCTTGGGCCCGTCGGTCGCCTCGACCCCCCTGCCCGAGGCGGTGCGGGCGGGCATCGGGGCCGTCGCGGGCCTGATCATCGCCGGGCTGTTCGTGCTGTCGCCCGCGGTCGACAGCCAGCTGGGCCTGTACCTGATCGCGCCCTTCGGGGCCAGTTCGGTCCTGCTGTTCGCGGTCCCGAACAGTCCGCTGGCGCAGCCCTGGGCCGCGATCGTGGGCAATACGGTGGCGGCGCTGATCGGTGTCGCGGTGTGCCTGCATGTCGCCGATCCCGCGCTGCGGATCGCGGTGGCGGTGGGCCTGGCCATCACCGCGACGATCCTGTGCCGCGCATTGCACCCCCCTGCCGGGGCCGTCGCCATGACCGCCGCGATGAGCCCCGACGCCATCGCGGACCTCGGCTATCGCTTTGCGGTGACGCCGGTGGCGGCGGGGACGGTGCTGCTGGTCGTCGTCGCGGCGGTCTATGCGCAGCTGACCGGGCGCCGCTATCCGATGCGCCAGGTGGACGACCGCAACGCCCACCGCACCGCCGACCCGGACCCCGCCGCGCGCATCGGCCTGTCCGAGGATCAGCTGACCGATCTTCTGGAACGCTATCGGCAGAACTTCAACCTGGGCGCGGGCGATCTGGCCCGCCTGGTGAACTCCGCTGTAAGCGTGAATCAGTGGTCATCAGCCTTCGCGACTTGTCTAAGCTTATGGCTTGGGACGTAGAGCACACAGCTACAGACTGAGCTAGCTTGCAGCAGAGTTATTCAGATCTTCAACGCTGCCTTCGGCGTAAGTTGGACATGTCGCAGCTACAGCATCTCGAGCAAGGGATTCGCCTGCTAACAGGTGAAATTGATGCACTTCTCGCGCCGGTTAAAGCTGATGAAACATCAAAAATGAGCGTCAGTGCCAGCCATTTTGAGCGGCACCATCAAAGTTCAAATAAAGATTGCTTGGAATTTGAAAAAGGCAACGAAGTGGAGCACCCCTCACCGCAAGCGATACTGCTTGGACTTATACTGAAAGCAACACCAAGTATTTGTGATTACGGTCCCGATGCCATTCACACATGGGAAAGCCTAGTAGAAGCTGCTGACATTGTACGACCAATGCTAGGCATCACGCTGGACGCCTGGCAAAGAGCGTGTCGTATCATGGGTCCAGAAAGCGCAGCTGTCACAATGGCATGTATTTTGCAACGACATGGGACAATTCTTCGACCTGGCGGATATTTCCGTAGTCTAACGGATAAGGCCGAGGAAAAAGGATTCCCTCCAGGCCCGATGGTTATGGCATTGCTACGCTGCGATAATCACCGAGAAGTGTGAAAGTTGACCGCTGTCAACTTTGCCAGCATCCCGTACCGAAAAACAGGTTGTTTTACACAACCACAATGAACGGCCTATCTTGCGACCGACCATCCAGTTCCATCCAACCAAAATAATCTCCATTGGAAACCTCTAGCGCAGCAGGATCCAAGATGACTGATCTCAAATGGCTGAACCCACCCGAAAACGTAACAAAGGACGGTGACGTGCTCAGGGTTACCACCGGTGACAAGACCGACTTCTGGCGCGGGACATTCTACGGCTTCTATCGTGACAACGGCCATTTCTGAGCTGCTACCGGTTTTGTGGGCAGCAGGTTAAGCTAGCATAGCGCGGGCCTCGAACTCCATGGGGCTGAGATAGCCCAGTTTCGAATGGCGCCGCCGCGGGTTGTAGAAGCGTTCGATGTAGTCGAAGATATCGGCGCGGGCTTCATTTCGGGTCCGATACACTTTTCGGGCGGTGCGTTCAGTTTTCAGCGTTGAGAAGAAACTTTCCATCGCCGAGTTGTCCCAGACATTGCCCGCTCTGCTCAT
>NZ_WEKR01000013.1:0-50077 GCF_024105395.1 Paracoccus sp. 08
TGAGCAGAGCGGGCAATGTCTGGGACAACTCGGCGATGGAAAGTTTCTTCTCAACGCTGAAAACTGAACGCACCGCCCGAAAAGTGTATCGGACCCGAAATGAAGCCCGCGCCGATATCTTCGACTACATCGAACGCTTCTACAACCCGCGGCGGCGCCATTCGAAACTGGGCTATCTCAGCCCCATGGAGTTCGAGGCCCGCGCTATGCTAGCTTAACCTGCTGCCCACAAAACCGGTAGCAGCTCACGGCGTCGTTGGCGTTACGCGTCGCAGTCCACGTCAAGTTCAAGAAGCGTTTCCACCTCGATGTCCGGCACAACGCCAGACACTTCCCTCGGCGGGACCCCGGTTCGCACGAGGATCGTCTTCAGCCCCGCAGACTGACCGGCCATGATGTCGGTCTCGATCTGATCGCCCAACATGAAGGTTGACTGAGGATCGCTGGCAAGGATCTCCAATGCCACATGAAGCAGATCAGGTTGAGGCTTGCCAATGATCCGGGGCGCTATGCCTGATGCTGTTTGGATTGCAGCCAGCAGCGATCCTGCGCCTGGCTCGTAGCTGTCTCCATGAGGAAGCATGCAGTCGGGGTTTGTCCCGTAGAATAATGCGCCTGCGAGAAGGGTCGACTGCGCCTTGCGCAATTTCTCGAACGTGAACGCGCGGTCGAGGCCAACGACAAGAGCCTTTGCGTCCTGATCATCGATCTGGAAACCTTGTGCTGCCACGGCCTCGACCAAAGAGTTCGCTCCGATGACCATAACGCGCGAGCGTGCGGGCAGATCTGCGCATAGGCGCTTCGCCAGGACCATGGAGCTGGTGACAATCCGATCCGGCGATGCGTGAATGCCCATACTGTTCAGTTTGTCGGAAAATTCCTCGGCGGACTTGGTCGAGTTGTTGGTAACAAAAGCATAGGGCACGCCTTGTTCGTGCCAATGCCTGAACGCCAGAACGGCCGACAGGATGAGCGCATCGCCCCGATAGGTCACGCCGTCCAAGTCGCTGATGATGGCGGTGTCGCGGGGAAGCTTGATCTTTGACTTCACAAGAAGACTTTCTGTTGAGGCGGTTATTGCCACGAATTAACCGGCGAGGGGTGGCACCGTCTTCTAGCGGGTTGCAGGGACGGAAGAGCGCGGCGACAGATCAAGCCGGATCAGGGCGCCGTTGTCGATGCTTCTCGCGTGGAGACCTCGTGTTCCGTTAAGCATGTGCCTTAGACCCGACAGCCAGGCGCCGTGGCCAAAGGCCAAGACCGGTGTGTTTGCATTAGCAACGCGTTGCTGCACCCGCTGGATGCGTTCCAGAAAATCCGCGAACGGTTCCCCCAAGGGAAGACTATGCGGATCACTGCCCCACAGTCCGGGATAAGCGGCTTCGAGATCGGCCCAGGTCCTGCCTTCCAAGCTTCCAAAGCAAAGCTCCGCAAGGTCAGGATCAGGCACGGCCGCGGGAAACCCGTGCAGCGCGGCCGTTTGACGGGCGCGGCGCAGCGGCGACGTCAGGACCAGTTCGAAATCCTGACCGGCGAGTTCCTTGCGGTTGACCGCCAGTGCAGCCAGATCGCCCTTGCCCAGTGGATCGTCCAAGTCTATGTCCCGGCGCCCTTGCAGGCGGGCCTCGCTGTTCCAAGGCGTTCGAAAATGGCGGACGAACCAAAGCTGCCCCATGTATCAATCTTCAAGCAGAGCCGCGCTTTGGCTGTCTATTGAAAGTTTCACCTCGTGTCCCTCATCAAAGGGCGGATAACCTGTCGCATGTAGGGTATCGACGATCATCTGCCCGTCTGGTGTGTCGATCAGATAGCGGATTTGGCTGCCTAGAAACTCGCGATGGCTGATCCTTCCCGGCACGCCCTCACCCGAGCTCGAAACGCGAATGTTCTGCGGCCGCAGGACGATGCGCTTCGCGTTTGCAGACGACGTTGCAACGGACAGGCGCTGGCCACCGCTTGTGATGAAATGCGTTCCGTCATGGGTGCCGTCCAGGACGTTCGCAGTGCCGAGGAAGCCCGCGACAAAGGCATTCGCAGGATAATCGTAAAGCTGCTGCGGCGTTCCGATCTGCTGAATCACCCCCTTGTCCAGGACGGCCATCCGGTCCGAGGTCGTGTTCGCCTCTTCTTGATCGTGGGTCACGAAGATCGTTGTCAGACCCAGCTTGCGCTGAAGGGACAGCAGCTCGCGGCGCATCTGCACCCTGAGAGCCGCGTCAAGGTTGGACAGCGGCTCATCAAGCAGTAGCACCTGCGGCTCGATGGCGATGGTCCGGGCCAGCGCGACGCGCTGCTGCTGGCCGCCCGACAGTTGTCCGGGCATCCGGTCGGCCAGATGCAGAAGGCCGACGGTCTCCAGCGCGGCCTCGACCTTTGGCGCGATCTTGCTGGCCGGCATCCGCCGTTCTTCTAGGCCGAAGGCGACATTCCGTCTAACTGACATATGCGGCCACAGCGCGTAGGATTGGAAGACCATCCCGACGTTGCGCTTCCAGGGCGGCAGGGTGGCGACGTCACGGTCTCCGATCAGGATGCGCCCGCGCGGCGTCGGCCCGAAGCCCGCGATCGCGCGCAGCAGCGTGGATTTGCCCGAGCCGGACGGCCCCAGGAAGGCGAAGAACTCGCCCGGTTCGATTCCCAGCTGGATGCCTTCCAGAACCTTCGTATTGCCAAAGGACAAGTGAAGGTCTTCGATCCGGATGCCCACTTTGGATTGTGTCATGTGTCTTTCTCCGAAACTCAGTGCTGGTCGCTGATCGTGGACTGGCGGGACCGCTCGCGCTCGATGATGCGTTGCGAAAGGTAGGTGCCGAGCGCCACGATGGCGACCGCGAGGATGCCGAGCGCCGCCCCTGGTCCGCGCCCGGCGGGGGACTGCATGTAAAGGTAGATGCCATAGGCCAGCGGCGCGTCGGACGAGCGACAGACCAGCATGATTGTCGCGGACAGCTCGACCGCGGCGGTGGCGAAGCTTGTCACGAAGCCGGCCAGAATGCCGCCGGTCATCAGGGGCACTACGATCCGCCGGATGGTGCTGGTCCGCGACGCCCCGAGGCTTTCCGCCGCCTCCTCGAGCGACAGTGAGACCTGTTGCAGCGCGGCCATGCAGGCCCGCAGGGCATAGGGTAGCCGACGCACAGCCAGCGCGACGATGATGATGCCCCAGAAGCTGGACATCTGACCCAGACCGAAGGGCAGCTGGATGCCGTGGAACATCCGCAGATAGCCGATCCCCAGCACGACGCCCGGCACGGCCAGCGCTGCCGTTGCCATGTAGTCCAGCCACTTCCGCCCCGTCAGGCCGGTTCGGATGACTATATAGGCGATCGCACAGCCTAGCACGACATCGATCAGCGCGGCGGTGCCCGCGTAGATGATCGTGTTCCAGACGTATTGAGAGGATTGGGTGAAGATCGTCCCGAAGTGCTGGATCGTGAAGCCGTCGGGTAGCGGCGAGAAGGACCAGATTGTCCCGAAGGCAAGCAGCAGCAAGCCAATATGCGGTGACAGCACCAAGGCAAGGATCAGCAGGATCGTCGCCCAGGCCAGCCATTTCTCACGGGTGTTCAGGTCGCGCCGCGAAAGCCCGCCCCCGCCCTTCTGCACCGTTGCATAGTCCTTGCCGCGCATGAAAAGGAACGACGCCCACAGGGAGAAGACCGAGAACACCACCAGGATGAAGGAAATTACGTAGCCCATTGGATCGTTGATCCCGACCCCGGTGATCCGCAGATAAGCCTGAGGCGCTAGCATGTTGTTTACATTGAGCAGCAAGGGCGTGCCGAGGTCGTCGAACACTTTAATGAAGACCAGCGCCGCGCCGGCCAGGTAGCCCGGCATCGCCAGCGGAAAGACAATTCGGCGGAACATGCGCATCCCGTGCGAGCCGAGGTTCTGGGCGGCCTCCTCCATCGAGCGGTCGATGTTGCGCAGGGATGCGGACAGGTTGATGAGGATGAACGGGAAGTAGTGGATCGACTGGACCAGGATGACGCCGTTCAGCCCCTCCATGAAGGGGATGCGAAACCCGAAATGATCGTTCAGCAGCAGGTTGATCGACCCATTACGGCCAAAGAGCAGCGACATTGCGACTGCACCGACGAAGGGTGGCATGATGAGCGGGATGATCCCGAGTGCCTGGATCGCGGCCGTGCCCGCGAAATTGAAGCGCGTCGTGATATAGGCAAGGGGTAGTGCGATCATCGTCGCGACTACGACCGACATTGCCGAGACGTAGAACGAGTTCACGAAGCTCTCGCGAAACAGCGTCGTGTTGAAGAAGTCCTGAAAGTTCTGCAAGGTGAACGCCCCCGTCCGTGCGTCCAGGAAGGCGACGTAGAGCACCTGAGCGACCGGAAGGATCAGGAAGGCCATCAGGAAGATCGCAATCGCGATTCCGGCCACGGCCGCACCCGACAGTTTTGGGAAGAGCGTGAGGCGGCGTTTTGGGCTGTCGGTGATAGCTGGCATGGTGTCCTCGAGGCATCACTTGAAGCCGCGCCGCCGAGGGCGGCGCGGGACTGGTTCGGCGACGACAATTCAGTTTAGCGCGATGGCCTGCTCGGCCAGCTGCCGGGCCTTCGCGTAGTTCTCGACAGCGAAGCGGTCCCACTCCTGCTCGATTTCGGCCTGACGGCCGACGACCTGAGTTTCTGGATCAGCGCGCGAGACGGTGAAGGCCTGAGTATAGCTGGGATCGAGCGCCTGTTCTTCGGTAATTGGCATGGCCTCGATCAGGGCCCGCGCCTCAGCGATCAGCGCGGCGGCCTCTTCGTTGCCGGACTCCGCCTGTGCGGCCTCGGCACGCTGCACGGACGTGACTGCGGCGCGCAGGTCGTCGAGGCGATATGTCACAAGAACGTCGAACAGCGAGTTCACCAGCTCATAACGCAGGCCCGACTTGTCCACGTCGAACTCGATCGCGCCGGGCGCGAAGTCTTCCGAGAAGGGGTTCGGGAAGTCCTCGGGTGCGTCGGCATAAGCATCAGGGTTCACGGGCAGGCGCATGATGGCAGGCTCAAGAAGCACCTTCTGCCCTTCGGGCGACAGAACAAACTCGACGAAGCGCTTGGCTCCGTCCTGGTTCGGCGCGTTCTCAATAATGCCGATATTAGCGGGCACGATAGCGGTGACACTGGGGTAGACCAACTCGACCGGGAAGCCCGAGGCCTTGGACGACAAGCCGAAGAAGTCGATCACGATCCCGAAGCCGGTCGCGCCCGAGTTCACGGCATCCGGAACGCCGAAGCTTCGTTCGGTCACCGTATTCATGTTGCCCGAGATCCATTTCCAGGTGGCCCAGCCCTCGTCCCAACCCTCGCCCTGCAAGACGGTTTCGACCGTCAGGTGGGTCGTGCCCGAGCGCGAGGGCGAGGACATCGCAACATGGCCGTTGTATTCGGCGCGTTTAAGATCCTCCCACTCCTCGGCGATGGGCAGTTCGTTTGCTTCAACATAGCGCGTATTATACATGATGCCGTAGCCGGACGCCGCGAAGCCGAAATAAGTCCCGTCGGCATCGTGGACCGGATAGCCGCCGATCATGTCGGGTATGCCCTCATACTGGATATCCACGTTTGCCAGCAGTCCCTGCTCCTTAAGGACCTCGAACGCGTCGGGCGCCGAGGCCCACATGATATCGGTGGTATTCGAGCCGCGCGTTTCCTGCAGATAGGAGACCGCTGCGTTGGTGTTGCGATTGACAACCTCCAGCGTCGCGCCCGGATTGGCGGCCTCGAAGGCAGCCTTGAACGGGTCAGTCAGATCCTTGGAAAACGAGGTAACAACCGTCACGGTATCTGCAAAGGCCGCAGCCGAGGTCATCATCAGCGCGGCGGCGCTGAGCTTGAAAATCTTGTGCATGTCTCTCCTCCCAGAGGCGCAGGCGGGCGTGTCCCTGCCGGCGCCCGAGAACTGTGCATCATGCAACAAATTCGATCAAGCTATTGTTTTAAATAGAGTTATGCGTCATATTTGACCCGCAGCTTGGGTCAATCCTGACCCATTTCTGATCCTACAACATGCCATGGTGACGCAGGCGCAGGTAAAGCCGCTTGCGTGGAACGCCCAATAGCTCAGCCGCATCCGACTTGCGTCCACCTGTCTGGATCAACGCGGAGCGCAGCAGGCGGGCCTCGAAGGAAGACATTGCCGCATCGTATCGCGGGGTATTGCTTGTGCCCCCCACGGGTGCGGGCGCCAGTCCTTCGTCGAGGCCGATCACGAGACCCTCGGCATAGTTCCGCGCCTCTCGGACATTGCCGGGCCAAGGGTGGTTGCCGATCCGCTGGCGCAGGCTGTTGTCGAGATGGGGCTTGGGAAGGTCGTGACGCCTTGCGGCCTCGGCGACGAAATGGTCGATAAGAAGAAGCGCATCCCCGTCGCGATCGCGCAGGGGCGGCAAGGCGATGGCAGCGTTAAAGCGGTGAAAGAGATCGAGCCGCAGCTTGCCCTCTTCGATCAGGGCCTCGGGTGGGCGCTTCACGCTCGCGAGCACCCGAAGCTCGACGGGACGCGGCGCGGCGCCAAGAGGCGTGATCTCTCGCGTCTCGACTACACGCAGCAGACGGACCTGAAGGATGTCTGGCATCGCCTCCAGCTCGTCCAGATAGAGGCTGCCCCCTTCCGCCCGCGCGACCAGCCCCTTCGTGTCGCTAGTGCCAAAAAGCTCGCGATCGATTTTGGCTTCGGTCAGCGCGCCGCAATTCACCGCGACGAAGGGGCCCGCGGCACGCGGCGACAAATCGTGCAGCAGGCGCGCGGCCAGTTCCTTGCCCGTGCCGGTCTCGCCCGCGATCAGCAGATCCAGGTGAAGCCCCGCGAGCGAGCGCAGCCGCTGCCGCAGATCCTGCATGACGGGTGATCGACCTATCATCCGCTCGTCGATCCGGGCCTGGCGTAGCCTGGCGTTTTCAAGATGCATGTCCCGCATCGCCTGCGCGCGCCGTAAGGCGGTCAGCATCAGCTCGGGCGAACAGGGTTTCTCCAGAAAATCGAAGGCTCCGGCGCGCACTGCGCGGATCGCGACGGGAATGTCGCCATGCGCGGTGATCAGGATGAAGGGCACGTCCCGCGCCCGGCATTGCGCCTGATCGAGAAATTCGAGGCCGGAAAGCCCCGGCATTCGCAGATCGGATAGGATGACTCCGGTGAAGTCTGGCGACAGCGCCCTCAGCGCAGGCGCAGCGCAATTGAAGGCGTGGACGCCAAAGCCCTCGCGTTCAAGCGTTTCGACCGTTGCGTCCCTTAGATCATCATCGTCCTCGACCAGGATCACTTCCGTCATGTCACGCCGCCGCCTTCCATCTGTTCAGACGTAACCGAACCTCGGCTCCGCCGCCTTCGTGTTGCTCGATCTCGAGATTGCCGCCCATGTCCTGCATGATGTTGAACGCAATGGACAGCCCAAGACCCAGCCCCTTGCCGGCATCCTTCGTGGTGACGAAAGGGTCGATGAGACTTTGGCCGGCATGTCCACTCAGCCCGACCCCATTGTCGCGGATGACAAGCTCGACCGCGTCGGAGCCGAACACCTCCAAGGTGACAAGTCCGTCCTCGTAAGGGCTCTCGCGAGCTTCTATCGCGTCGAGTGCGTTCCCGAGAACGTTGAGCAGGACCTGTTCAATGAGGATTTCGTCGCCCGACACCTCGATCCCCTTCAACACGGCGGACCGAAAGCGGACGCGCCCGTTTCGCCAGCGGTGGTCCAGTAGCTCGACAGCCGCCGCCAAAGGTTCGGACAGATCTACACGAGAGTTCTGATGCGCCGAACGGCGCGCGATGCGGCGCAGGTGCCCGATGGTGCGCGTCATACGGTCCAAAAGACCTTCGATCCTATGGATGGCGGGTTCGGCGTCGGGATGGGCGGCGCGCAGATTGTGAAGGCGATGCCCGATCGCCGCCAAGGGCTGATTGATCTCATGGCTGATCGCCGCCGACATCTGGCCAAGCGCGGCCATCTTCCCCGCTTGCACCAATTCGCGCTGCGTCGTCTCCAGCCGCTCCACGGCCTCGCGACGCTCCTGGATCGAGGCCCGAAAAACATTGACCGCGGCAGCCATCTCTTCGATCTCGTCGCGCCGCGCAGCGCCATCTGCGGGCCGGGGCAGGTCGGAAGTGCCGCGGGCGATGCGGACGAGATCGGCAGATAGCTTCTCGATTCGGACAAGGATACGTCGATGGATGAACACTGCGACGATGACTGCGGTGGCCAGCCCGCCAAGAAGGGTGGCGGTCCCCAGCCACAGGGAACCGCGCAGGATCGCAGATGCCGCAGAATCCGCCCCACGCTGCGCTGAGATCCGTTCAGCGCGCCCCATGCTGGTCAGCAGCGTCTGCATCTCCGCCAGCCCAAGCTGTGCCGTTTGAAGCCGATTAATCGCCTCGTTACGCAGGTCGAGGCGCTGCTGGACCTGCGCAAAGATGCCCTCGTCGCCGGTCGCGAGCGCTATTAGCCGCTCGAGCGCGTCGATGAGCAGGGCGACATCGACCCTTGGGCCAAGGTTCAACTGCCCCAAGCTCAGCTGGTCCAGCGTATCGCGGCCCAGCGCCCTCGTCTGTTCCAGCGTTTCGGCGGAGTTCGCGGATTGTGCCTGCAGCAGAAGCGCTGTCAGGGTCGCTGCTTCAGAGCCCAGTTGCTGCACGCGATCCCGCAGCAGCCAGCCTTCTGATAGCGATTGCTCGGCCTCGCTGGTTGCCCCGCGACTTGGCGAGGCGATCATGACCGCCAGTTGCGTGTCAAGATTGAAGGAGAGATCGCTGAGGATGCCTTGGACCTGGTCCTGGACGTCGGCGTGGGCCCATCTCAGTTCCGTTCCGGCACGCGCCTCGGCCTGCGCCATCTGGTCCAGACGCGCGCTGATCGCAATGAACTCCCTCAGCGCCTGCTGCAGCGAGCTGGTCGCGGCTTTCATTCTTTCCCGCGTCCGCTCGCGTTCGGGCGCGGCCGTCCACACAGGCGAGCCAAGGACTTCATCAACAGTGGCCGAGGCGGTCTCGACTGCTCGGCTCATCATGTCCGAGCTGGTCGTGGGGTCGGCGACAATCTGCATGGTGAGGGCGGCCAGCTGACCGGTCGCTTCGGCAAGTTCCCCGGACAGCGCGACAGCCGGGATGCGATCTTCCGCCAAATCCCGAAAGTCGCGCTCGGCCGTCAGCATCACGACCATGCCGGTAGTCAGGATGCCAATCGCCACGATCAGGATTGCAACAAGGGCGGCCACCATTCGAGACCGGATGGTGCCCCGGCGCGTCATTGCTCTTCGAGATGCCGGATAAGCGCCTCGACTTCGCTCAGGATGCCGTAAGAGCGTGAAGCCCATTCAATGACTGTCGCTTGTTCGGGCGCGGCGTGGCGGGCCTGCTCCTCGCTCAGCGGCATCAGGGTCAGCAACTGCCGAGCTTGCGCGATTTCAGCACCATGCCGCGCCGGAAGGCGGCCAAGCCGACGCCATAGCTCTCGCCGCAACAGCAAATCTCGAGCGATGAATGCCTCGAAGAGCTGATTGACCTGCCAGTAGCGGGTTGCGGCCAGCTTCGGATCATAAAGCGCCCGCCCAGAACTGAGCGCGGCCTTGACGGCATCTGGAAGCTGGGGGGCATCTGCCTGAACGCGGGGATCGACTGGAATGCGCATCACATCCGGGTGTAGCAGGATGCGCTGCCCGTCTTCCGAAAGAACGAAGCCTATGAACTTATCTGCCGATTCAGGGTGCTGCCCGCCTTGCAGAGATGCGATCCGCGCCGGGATGAGGGTTACGGGCGTTCCATAGCGGAAGTGCAGATCGTTTCTCGTCAATGCAAGGAAGTCGATGGTCAGGCCTATTTCGAACTCGTCTTTCTCCACTCCTTCCAGCACGCCAAAGCTGCGAGCGGAAATGGTGTTCAGCTGACCTGCAAGTTGTAAGACCCATGCCCATCCTTCCTCCCAGCCTCGCTGCTGCAGGATAGTCTCCAGGAGCGAATGCATAGTCCCCGAGCGCATGGGGTGCGACATTGCGATCTGTCCTGTGAAAGCCGGATCGAGCAGATCGTCCCAATCCTCGGGAAACAGATCATTGCGGGAAACATGCCAGGACCATCCAAGTGCCGACATGGCAAAATCCGCGTAGGCCCCCCGGCCCTGATCGAGCAGGCGTCCCGCCTCATCAAGCACAACGAAAGCTTCCGGCGCCGACGCCCAGAACAAGTCGAAGCGGCGCTGATTTCCGGCAATCATTTCGCTAACGGCGGCCGGAGTGTTCTTGTTTAGCACTCGAACGCGGATATCCGGGTGCCGCCGGGCAAAGGCCTCGATCATCGGCTCGACCACCTCTTCCTGATATGAAGTGATGATACGAAGCTCTTGCGCTGTGGCAGGATCGACAAGGCAGAGGACTGCACCCAGCAGTGCGCTCCATCTGCCTGCCGCGCGGGCAATTCGGCCTCCCATCGACATGTCCTCCACGATGCTAAGTTACATCACGCAGAGGACCATGGGACAACCTCGTTACCACATCGTTCGTGCCGCACGACCCGGCCACTCGGCATCATAGGTCGCGCCGTCGAAACTGCCGTCGGTTATCTCCTTCAGCATGTCGCCGATGCTGGGCAAACCCGCCGATGCGTCACCGCTGGTCCACAAGCCAGAGCGGATCAGGGCCCTGCGCATTGTGAGTAAATCTCGCTGGTATGAATGACGATGACAGTCCGCGGACGCTTTTCCTGGCGCTCGAACTGGCCGCACACGGACTGATCCGGGGAGAGCTTGGCTAACCCGTTAACGCGTATGGCCGTATTAGAACCAGGGATCAGGAACAGCAGGCTGACGCGGCCGTCGCGGACAATATTTTGCAGCGAATCGATTCGCTCGTTTCCGTTCCAGTCCGGAAGCAGCAGGGTGCGATCGTCCTCGATGCGAACGTCAGGACCTTCATCCCCTCTGGGACTGCAGTCGGTGCCCTCGGGGCCCACAGTTGCAAGAACACAAAAGCGGGCGCGTTCGATATGAGCGCGGTATCCGGACGTGAGATGCCCCGTCACCTTTATCTGCGAGGCCTCACCCGGAGTGCCATAGTGACCGTGCAATTCCTCCAGCGTCTCAAGCCACTGCGGCATTTAGGAACTCCTTCATTGACTGACTGTGCGTCGAAACGGGTATTTGAGGCGGCTCCCAGCAAAGACGATGAACCTCGGGTCAGGACCCATTGATCCTACGCCGTCGGCATGATTCAGGCTCGGTAAGGAGACTGAACGATGAGCAACCTTTTCTGGCTGACCGATGCGCAGATGGCTCGGCTCCAGCCCTTCTTTCCCAAGAGCCATGGCAAGCCGCGCGTCGATGATCGGCGAGTGTTGAGCGGAATAATCTTTATCAATCGAAATGGCTTGCGATGGCGCGATGCGCCAAAGGAGTATGGCCCGCCGAAGACCCTCTACAATCGGTGGAAGCGGTGGAGCGACAAGGGGGTCTTTGCCCGGATGATGGCTGGGCTGGCCGCCGAGGCCGCCGCCCCGAAGACGGTAATGATCGACGCGACCTATCTCAAGGCGCACCGCACGGCGAGCAGCCTGAGGTCGAAAAAGGGGGGGCCGGCGACCAGAGGGGCCGTCTGATCGGCCGCACGAAGGGTGGCATGAACACCAAGCTGCATGCCGTCACCGATGACAATGGTCGCCCGATCCGCTTCTTCATGACCGCAGGCCAGGTCAGCGACTACACCGGTGCGGCGGCCCTGCTGGGCAGCCTGCCAAAGGCGGAGTGGCTGCTGGCTGACCGCGGCTATGACGCTGACTGGTTCAGGGATGCGTTGCAAGACAAAGGGATAAAGCCCTGCATTCCCGGAAGGAAGTCGCGCGGCAAGCCAATCAAGCACGACAAGCGCCGTTATAGGCGCCGCAACAGGATCGAGATCATGTTCGGGCGCCTGAAGGACTGGCGACGGGTCGCTACACGCTACGACCGATGCCCGAGGGTCTTCCTCTCCGCCGTCGCCCTCGCCGCAACCGTCATGTTCTGGCTATGACGCGAGAATGAGTCCTGAGCCTAGAAGCAAACTTCAGCGATAGATATACGACTTGAAGTCGGAGTCCTGTGTGACGGTGCCGCGATACATGCCTTCGCAGTTGAAGGGCAGGGACAGGTTCCCTTGGGCATCGACGGCGATGACACCACCTGATCCGTCATTCGATCCAAGGTCCTTCATGACCACATGGTGCGCCGCGTCCGCCAGTGTCTGCCCTGCATGACGCATTCGGGCCGCAATCTCGGCGGCGGCATGCCACCGGATGAAGATTTCGCCATGCCCGGTGCCAGATACAGCGCAGGTTTCGTTGTCCGCATAGGTGCCGGCGCCAATGACCGGGGTGTCGCCGATGCGGCCGGGCGACTTGGCCGTCATACCGCCGGTCGAGGTGGCTGCGGCCAAGTTGCCGTGTGTATCGCGTGCTACGGCACCCACGGTCCCGTGGCGACGGGCAGGGTCGGTATCGTCGATGCCATCGCGGCGCATCTGCAAGGTCGCCTGTAGGGCGTCCCAACGCTGTTGCGTAAAGAAATAGGGTGCATCCTCGAACGGCAGGCCGGCATTGCGTGCGACCTGCAGGGCGTTGGGGCCGATCAGCAGCACATGATCGGTCCGCTCCATCACCGACCGTGCGACCAGGATCGGGTTGCGCGGCCCCATGATGCCCGCGACGGCGCCGGCCTTGCGCGTGGCGCCGTCCATGACCGCGGCATCCATTTCCTGCCGGCCGTCCGACGTGAAGACCGCGCCCCGGCCCGCGTTGAACAGCGGTTCGTCCTCCAGCACGCAAACCGCCGCCGTGACGGCGTCCATCGCGCTGCCGGCCTGCGCCAGGACATCATGCCCTGCCTGCAGCGCGCGGCGCAGACCTGCGTGATACCGGGCCTCCAGGTCATCGGTCATGGTGTGGCGAAGGATCGTGCCGGCCCCGCCATGCACTGCGAGTGAAAATTTGGTCATCAGGAGGCTCCGTTGCCCAGTCCGGCCTGTTCCGCGCAATAGGCCGCGATCTGGGCATGTGTGGCGATCCAGCAGTCATCCTTGGTTGCGATCCGTTCCAGAAGTTGCTCAAGGATGAAGATGCGACTGCGGTATCCGGTAACATGCGGGTGCATGGTCAGCAGGAACAGCCCACCTTCGGCATAGGCGCCCTCGAATTCTCGCAGGAAGATGTCCAGCACATCCGCGGGCGGCGTATAGGGGCGCTGCGCCCCGAAGCGGTTCATCATGAAATACACCGCATCGTCGCGGATCCATTCGACCGGCAGCTCGACCATACCTGTCGGCTGTCCATCCTGGAGAATCTCGTAAGGGTCGTCGTCTGAGAACAGCGAACTATCATAGAGCAGCCCCATCTCTCGTGCGATCGAAAGGGTGGCGGGACTATAGTCCCAGGACGGCGTCCGCATCCCCACGGGCCGCCAACCGCTGACACGCTCCAGCGTGTCGGCCGCGCGCATCATCAGTTCGCGCTCCGTCGCGGCGTCCAGCGTGGTATTCAGTTCGTGGATCCATCCATGCAAGCCGATCTCGTGCCCGTCCTGCGCAAGGGCGCGCTGTTCATCCGGATGCAACAGCGCCGCGACCGCGGGGACGAAGAAGGTCGCCTTGACCTCGTGGCGGTCCAGCACCTGCCGAATTCGGGGAATGCCGCGCCGCGCGCCGAATTCGCCCCAGCTCAGACGGGCCACGGAATTGCCACCGTCGCGCAGTTCGTTGGTCTCGTGATCGCTGTCAAAAGACAGTGCCACGGCGCAGCGCGCACCGCCCGGCCATCGTTGGGGCAGAAGGCTGCGGCCCGCGCGCACCGCGCCGACCTTGGCGCGCCAGACGTCCTCTGGCCAGTCATGCGGGTCCATCATCCGTGCCCTCCGTCCACCTGCAGGATCTGTCCAGTGATCCAGTCCGCCTGCCGCGAGCACAGGAACGCGACCGCGTTGGCGATGTCGTCGGCCTGCCCAAGACGACGGAGATGGATGCTATCGATAATGCGCTTTTGCCTATCGGGCCCGAAGGCTTGCCACTGCTTTTCGGTCGAGGGATTGGACAGGATGAATCCCGGCGCTACCGAATTTACAGTGATCCCCGACTGCCCCAGCTCCAGCGCCAGTTGCTTCGTCAGCCCGACAAGGGCGTGCTTTGCGGCGGTATAGGCCTGGATGCCGGTCAGGCTGGGCTTCAGCCCCGCACCCGACGAGATGGTTACGATCCGGCCGCCGCCCGCCGCCTTCATTCCGGGGGTCAGCGCCTGCGCGCACCACATGACTGCGTCGACATTGGCCGCGAAGATGGCCCGCCAGTCGGCTTCGTCCACGGTGTCCAGGGGCCGGCCGACTTGATCACGGACACCGCCGGCGGCGGTGATCAGCCCGTCGACCCGAGCGTGCCGGTCCAGAACCGTTTCACAAAGCGCGCGGGCGCTCTCCTGCCGCCCGAGATCACCTGCGTGACAGCTGACGCCCGGCAGGCCGACCAGCGGCGTCAGCCCAGCATCGTCGATGTCCATCGCGGCCACCGTCGCGCCTGAGCCCGCAAGCGTCCGCACGATCGCCGCGCCGATGCCTTGGGCCGCCCCCGTGACGGCAAAGACCTGTCCTGCCAGGGTCAGCTGCATATCGCCACCATCCGGTCCAGAAGCGCGGTCGATTGCGTCCGGGTGCCGTTCTCGATGCCGTGGATCAGGTTGCACAACTCCGACAGGGCGGGGGTCGGTATGCCGTGTCCGCGGCCGATTTCGATCAGGACGCCGACCTGCGCATCGACCTCGGTCTTACGCTTGCGGATGGCCAGGTCGCGGTAGATGCCGGAATGGGTTTTCGCCGTCTTGCGGTTATGCGCCACCATGGCGTCGATTGAGGCATCCATCCGTGCGGTGTCACGGGTGAGGAATGCGTCCGGGTCGAAGCCGTTGAAGCCCAAGGGCGTGACGCCCTCGGCTTGGGCTAGACGCATGACCTCATGGCCCAAGGCCGCGTAAACCGGGCGCCATTGGGCAGGGTCCATCGCGTCGGACATCGATTCCGGCGTCAGCGCGGTCGCGAACAGCAGCGCGCCATAGCCCATCTTGCCCCACAGATAGCCCCAGATGTTGTTGGTGACGACCGCCTCGGGTTCGACCAGGGCGAACAGGGCGTGCATCTCGCGCACTCGCGGGCTGATGCGACCGTCCAGTTCGCCCAAGGCGACCGCAGCCCGATTGCCGTAAAGGATGCGGCCCGGCGCCAGCCAGTCCGCGCCGAAGTTGACAAAGCAGCCGACCGTGCGATCCGCGCCGATCATCTCAGCGATCACGCGCTCGTTCAGGCCGTTCTGCGCCGACACGACGAAGCCGTCCTGCGCAAGGTGCGGCATCAGCATCAGCATGGCCTGCCGGGTGTGATGCGCCTTCACGGCCAAAATCACACGGCGATAGGTGCCGGTCAGCGTGGCAGGGGTCTCAGCCGGAAGGATTTGAGCGAACTCCTCGACGGGGCCTTCGATACGCAGACCGTCGCGACGCATGGCCTGGACATGATCGGCCTCGATGTCGACCATCTGCACAGGGTGGCCGGCGCGGGCTGCATAGGCGCCCAAGATGCCACCGATGGCCCCGGCCCCCCAGATCAGGATGGGTTCCCCGGCGGTCATGCCCAATCGCCTTCGATCAGGGCACGGGTTTCCGCGACGGCGACCTGCCAGATGCCGTCCATATGGTCGTCTGGCTTTTGATAGTGGCCGCCGTAATTGCCGTCTCCGATCAGGTCGCGCACGCCTTGCGCGTTCCGATCGCGCAAGCGGTCGAAATCGACATAGGGTTTCTGCTCCGGCGGCACCGGGCGCCCCGGCAGTCGGGTCCAAGGGAAATTCTCCATCCATGATGCGTGGGAGGCCACCGGGTCGACGGCCTGCACGGCAGCCCAGGTGCGCGGCGCCCGCCACCAGTCATGGAACCGACACCGCGCGCCGGGACGGGCCTGCATCCATTCGGCGCAGACCGGCTGGACCGGGCTGTTGCCGCCATGCCCGTTCACGATCAGCACACGTCGGAAGCCTGTGTCGTAAAGACTGTCCAGGATATCCCTCACCAGTGCCGCATAGGTCGACAGCTTCAGGGAAACGGTGCCGGGAAAGGCCATGAAATAGGGCGTCAGTCCATAAGGCACCGCCGGAAAGACCGGGACGCCCAAAGGTGCGGCTGCATCGGTGGCGATCTTTTCGGAAAGGATTGAATCGACCGACAGGCTCAGATGGGCATGCTGTTCGGTGCTGCCCAGGGGCAGGATGCAGCGGTCGTCCGTTTGCAGATAGGCCTCGATGTCGAACCACGAGCTTTCGGAAATCTTCATGGCGTCTCTCCTTTGGTGGCGCCAGCCGTGCGGAGGGTCTCCAACGCCGGCAACAGCTGGGTCTGCACGGCATGGCTGTCGGGGGTGTGGCGATATTCGATGCTGGTCTGCTGGGGGCCCAGGCGGGATCCCAGATAGTCCGCCCCTGTCGCGTGGATCAGCACGTCGCAGTCCGCCAGTAGGCGATCAAGATCCTCGGCGTTGCGTGCGATGGCGGTCACACGACCCAGATGCGGTGCGAACCGACTGACGCCAGCCTTCAGCACGCTAAGGAAATCATCGAAATATGAGACCAGCAGCACGCGCGCATCTGGTCGGATGCCGGCAAGGGCCACGCGTGTGGCTTCGTTCGGGATCAGGATCATGCTGACCTGCGGGATGCCCGGAAACAAATCGGCCGCCTGTGTCGCAAGCGTCCGCGGTGAGACGACCAGATCGACGCGGGCAGGCAGGTCGTCCCGTCGGTCGATGGTCCAAGGCATGACATCGTCGTCTGGCGACAGATACGGCGTCAGATCCCGGGCATAGGCCGCGGTCGCGTCACTGAACGTCCCTAATACCACGACGCGCAGGGGACGCGGCGCTGCGGACGCCGCCATCGTCACGCGAAAGGCAATATCCTGCGCTGTCAGCCCCAGCTCACGCCCAGCTGCGACAAGCGCGGCGATCTGACGTTCCAGTGCGGCCAACTGCCGCGTGCGTGCGGCGCAAGGGATGCCGCGATCAGTAACGAAGGTGCCCGATCCGATGCGCCCCTCGATCTGGCCTCGTTCCTGCAAGGCGGCAAAGACGTTGCTGACCGTGACAGGCGACATCCCTAATGTCGCCGCGAGCTTTCGCACCGAAGGTAGGCGGCTGCCGGGGGGGATGTCGCCCGCAGCGATCCCGTATTCCAATGCTCCCCGCAGCTGCACGGAAACCGGGACCGATGAGGCCGGGTCAATTGCATGGGCAATCCGCGACAGGGCGGCGTCCAGCTCAAGGGTGGGGTCTGCGCTCATACCGTATCATTGAATGATAACAGTTAGTGGCTCAAGAACAATTTTGGCGATATTGCGATGAACCGATGGTCAGAAGTCTAGCAGCAACGACAGCTTAAGACATTTAATTTCGAAAATTTCTTGACGTGCAAAAAAAACGGCCTCTAGTGTTACAGTCAATGATAACAGGTGAGGTTCGGAAATGGCTAGAAATGCTCTTTACTCGGGAATCGCTTTCGTCGCCTTGATGGCTGCCGCACCGGCGGTCATGGCGCAGGATCTGACCATCGGCCTTCGCGCCGGCCCGGATTCGATCGATCCGCACTGGTCGACCTTGGGTAGTCAGGCCGAGGCGCTTCGTCATGTCTTCGATACGTTGGTCGATGCGGATGAGACGCTGCAGCTGCAGCCGGGCCTCGCCGTCAGCTGGACACCCATTGACGACACCACCTGGGAGTTCAAGTTGCGCGAAGGCGTGACCTTCCATGACGGCACGCCCTTCACAGCCGAGGACGTCAAGTTCTCGATCGAGCGCATTCCTGCCGTTACCGGCCCGATGCCTATGACCCTTTATACCAAATATGTCGCGTCGGTCGAAGTCGTGGACGACTATACGCTGCGCATCACGACCAACGGGATGGCACCGTCCCTGCCGAACGACTTCACGCGCCTGTTTGTTGTTCCGTCCGAGACCGGGATGGAAGCAGGGAACGAGGAATTCAATTCCGGCGAGAAGGCGATCGGCACCGGCCCTTACAAGTTCGTCAGCTGGCAGCCCAAGGGCGACTTGGTTGTCGAACGCAACGATGATTACTGGGGGGAGGCCCCGGCGTGGGAGCGGGTCACGCGCCGCGAGATCCCCGACGATGCCGCACGTGTTGCTGCCCTTAAGTCGGGACAGGTGGACATGATCAACTATGTTCCTGCCACTGATTATCTGGCGATGCAGTCCGACAGCAACCTCGACACGTTCGTATCGGATTCGATCTACATCCTGAACATTGCGCCGTCGGTGAAGGATGAGGAGCCGCAGCCCATCAAGGTCAACGGGCAGGAGATCGATGGCAACCCACTGCAGGACGTGCGCGTCCGTAAGGCGCTGGATCTGGCGATCAACCGCGACGTCCTGGTGGACGTGGTGCTGGAGGGTCTGGGCACGCCGGCCAACCAGCTGATGCCCGAAGGGTTCTTCGGCTATTCGTCGGACATCCCGGCGCCGGCCTATGACATCGATCAGGCCAAAGCGCTGCTAACCGAGGCAGGTTATCCCGACGGGTTCGAGATCGACTTCACCTGCACGAACAATCGTGTTCCCGGCGACGCGGTGGTCTGCGAGGCATTGGCCCAGATGTGGTCGCGCCTGGGCCTGACGGTGAACGCGCAGGCCTTGAACGGCACGGTCTTCTTCCCGGCGGCGCAGCGAGAAGAATACACGATGACCATGTCCGCCTGGGGCACGCTAACCGGCGAGGCGGCCTATACCTATGGTGCGCTTGTCCATACCCAGGACGCCGAGAAGGGTTTTGGCAATTTCAACAGGTCCGGCTATTCGAACCCCGAATTCGACCGGATCTTCAGCGAGGGAAGCCAGACCTTGGATACGGACGTGCGCCGCGAGCTTTATGAGCAGGCGTCCGAGATCGCGATGGAGGATCGCGCGCTGATCCCTACCGTAATTCTGCAGAGCGTGTGGGCATCGAAGGCGGGCATGGTCGATTTCACCCCTCGCGTCGACCAGGAAACCCGGGCCTACGCGATCACCCCGAAAGAGTAATCTGACAACCGTGTGGCGCGTCCCTATTAGGAGGCGCGCCGCCGACGCCCCCTGTCGGGCGATATCGGGCAGGGAAGAAACGGGGGATTGCGATGTTTGGCTATCTTGTCGGTCGACTGATACAGGCGATGATGGTCGTGTTCGTCATGTCGGTAATCGTCTTTGTTGGCGTCTACGCGATCGGCAACCCGATCGACGTGATGATCGACCCCGGCGCAAGCCAGGAGATCCGCGAGAACCTGATCCGGCAATACGGGTTCGACCAGCCCCTGTGGCAACAGTATTTCACCTTCGTCGGCAATGTGTTCCAAGGCGATCTGGGCCGGTCCATGGTCTACAACATCCCGGTCACGTCGCTTGTCTTTTCGCGTCTGCCCGCGACGCTGGAACTGGTGCTGGTGTCCGTGGGAATCGCTACGCTGATCGGCGTGCCTGCCGGAATGTATGCGGGCTACCGTCCGAACGGCATCCCTGCCAAGCTGATCATGGCGCTGTCCGTCCTGGGTTTTTCCGTTCCAACCTTCTGGATTGGGATGCTGCTGATCATGGGGTTCGCCGTCAATCTCGGCTGGCTGCCTTCTGGGGGGCGCGGAGAGGTCGGGCAGGTCCTGTGGTTGAAAACGTCGTTGGCGACTGCGGATGGCTGGGCACACGTGATCATGCCGGCGGTCAATCTGTCGCTGTTCAAGATGGGCCTGATGATCCGACTGACCCGTGCCGGCATGGTCGAGGCGATGGGAACGGATTACGTCCGCTTTGCGCGCGCGCAGGGACTGCCCGACCGGCAGATCGTGTTCGGACACATCATGCGCAATATCTCGATCCCGCTGGTCACCGTGTTCGGGCTGGAACTGGGCTCGACCCTCGCGTTCGCGGTGGTCACCGAGACCGTCTTCAACTGGCCGGGCGTAGGCAAGCTGATCATCGACAGCATCCTGCAATTGGACCGACCGGTCATGGTTTCCTACTTGGTGATGGTCGTGCTGCTGTTCGTGATGATCAACTTGGTCGTCGACCTGATCTATGCGCAGCTTGATCCCCGCGTCCGTCTGAAGGGAGGCTCTTGATGGCCCATATCGGAAACGTCCTGGTGGTCCCTTCCGCGGCCTCGGCCGAGACGCGGGTGATGCGCCTGCGCAACTTCTGGTCCGACTATCGCCGGTCGTGGGTGGCGGTCGGCGCGCTGGTGGTGATCGTGGCGTTGCTGGTCGCGTCCTTCGGGGCACCTTGGCTGGTGCCGCAGGATCCCTATGATCTAGGGCAACTGGATTGGGCGGATGCCTTCCTGCAACCGGGCCAGACGGGATCCGGCGGCTATGTCCATCTGCTCGGCACGGACAATGCGGGTCGCGATATGCTTTCGGCGATCCTTTATGGATTGCGGACCAGCTTCCTGATCGGGATCTTGGCCGGGGTGCTGGCGCTGACCTTGGGGATCAGCATCGGCCTGACGGCCGCGTATTTCGGCGGCCGGATCGAGGCGTTGCTGATGCGGATCGTGGACCTTCAGTTGTCCATGCCCGCCATCCTGCTGGCCTTGGTGATGGCCGCCGTTCTGGGGCAAGGGGTGCCGCAGATCATCCTGGCCTTGGTAGTGGCGCAATACGCCTACTTCGCCCGCACGACCCATGGCGCCGCGTCTGTCGAGCGTCGAAAGGACTATATCGAGGCCGCCCGGTCGACCCCGCTGCCGACCCGGCGGATCCTGTTCAAGCATCTATTGCCCAACGTCCTGCCCCCGCTAATCGTCGTGGCCACCGTGCAGGTTGCCAGCGCCATTTCACTGGAGGCGACGCTGTCCTTTCTGGGCGTAGGCCTGCCGCTGACTGAACCGTCACTGGGGTCGCTGATCTCCAACGGCTTCAAGTATATCCATGCCGGGCGTTCATGGCTGTCCATCTATCCCGGCGTCTTTCTGATGATCACGGTCGTGGCCATCAACCTGGTCGGCGATCAGGTCAGGACCGTGATCGACCCGAGGAACAGCCGATGACCGCAGCACTGGACGTCAAGGGACTGACCACGCGGTTCGAGACTCGCGCAGGTCATGTCACAGCTGTCAACGATGTCAGCTTCGCCGTGCAGCCCGGCCGGATCATGGGCCTTGTGGGCGAAAGTGGGTCTGGAAAGAGCGTCACCGGTTTCTCGATCCTTGGTCTGATCGACGCACCGGGAGAGGTTACGGCAGGTGCCGTCCTGGTCGACGGCGTGGATCTCCGGCTGCTGTCCACGGAGGACCTGCGCAAGATGCGCGGCCGCAAGGTCGCGATGGTCTTTCAGGATCCGATGATGACCCTGAACCCGGTCCTCCGCGTGGGTGACCAGATGGCGATGGCGGTGCGGGTCCATCAGGCCATGTCCAAATCGGATGCCTTGGAGCACGCACGGAAGGCACTGGAGGTGGTGGGCATTCCATCCCCCGCAGAGCGCCTCAAGGCCTATCCGCATCAGCTGTCCGGCGGCATGCGCCAGCGGGTTGCGATCGCTATGGCGCTTCTCCACAGCCCATCGGTCATCATTGCCGACGAGGCCACGACGGCGCTGGATGTATCGATCCAGGGCCAGATCTTGGCCGAAGTGCGCGAGTTGGCAGACAAGACTGGCGCTGCCATTGTCTGGATCACTCACGATCTGGCCGTGGTATCCAGCCTGGCCGACGATATCTGCGTGATGTATGCGGGCCGCATCGTCGAACGCGGCACGGCGGAACAGGTGATCGGGGGCCCGCGGCACCCCTATACCCAAGGGTTGCTGGACTCGATCCCAGCACTCCATGAACCTGGTCGTAAGCTTCCGCAGATCCCCGGATCGACGCCACAGCTTTCGCGCCTGCCGGAGGGGTGCCCGTTCCGGCCCCGCTGCCCCCGTGCGACCGACCTGTGCCGCACCGAGCCGCCGCTGGATGTCCGCGACGGGCAGGCCGTCTTGTGCCACCACCCTCTGGAGGGCGTATGACCGATCCGATCCTGAAGATCGATACCGTTTCGAAGCAGTTCACTGGCAGGCCAGGACTGGCAGAGCGTCTGGCCGGTAAGTTCACCGGCGGGGGCAAACCCGTGATCGTGCATGCGCTGACTGACGTGTCACTGGAGGTCGCAAAGGGCGAGGTTCTGGGCATCGTCGGTGAATCCGGCTGCGGGAAATCGACGCTGGGTCGGGTCATCGCGGGCATCCATGCTCCGACCTCGGGCAGCGTGACGTTGAACGGCCAGCCGATTGCCGATCAGCGGGGTGGCACCATCCACAAGCGGACGACGCAGGTCCAGATGATCCATCAAGACCCCTTCGCCAGCCTCAACCCGCGGATGAAGGTCGGCGAGACCTTGGCAGAAGGTCCGCGCTATCATGGCATCATCCCCGCGGATCAGGTGCGCACCCGCGTCCGTGCCCTGCTGGAGCAGGTCGGGCTGGAGGCAGCCTATGCCGACCGGCTGCCGCACCAGTTTTCCGGCGGCCAGCGTCAGCGGATTGCCATCGCCCGCGCCCTGGCGATGCAGCCCGAGGTGCTGGTGCTGGACGAGGCCGTGGCCTCGCTTGATGTGTCGATCCAGGCGCAGGTTCTGAACCTGTTCATGGACCTACGCCACGATCTGGGCCTGACCGCGCTGTTCATCAGCCACGATCTGTCGGTCGTCCGTCATGTCTGCGATCGCGTGGCAATCATGTATCTGGGCCGGCTGGTCGAACTGGCGCCGGCCGATCAGCTTTATGCGGATCCGCGCCACCCCTATACCCGCGCGCTGTTCGCCTCGATCCCGACCGTGGGCACGGGCCGCGGCCGGTTCGAGGCCATCAAGGGAGAGATCCCGTCCCCGATCGCACCGCCGCCCGGTTGCGCCTTCCATCCGCGCTGCCCCTTCGCCGGCTCGCGGTGCCGCACCGAGGTGCCGCGGCTGACCGCGGCCGGGCCGGTGCGGACGGTGGCCTGTCATCTGAACGACGGCGGGGTCGATATGCAGAAAGGTGCCGCATGACCATTGATCTTCGCACTCGGATTGGACAGCTGAACGACGTGCTTTGCACGGTCAACATGCTCAATTGGGACGCACGCACGCAAATGGCCTCGGGCGGTGCCGAAACGCGCGGCCACCAGGTTGCTACGCTGATGGGCATCGCGCGTCAGATGATCCTCGACACGGCCATGCAGGATGCTGTTGATGCGGCCGGCGACGACCCTCAAGCCTATGCCGTGCGGGAGGCCATCGACCATCACGCCCGCTTGCCGGCGGATCTGCTGCAGGCCAAGGCACAGCATGCGACAGTCGCTGGCGCAGCTTGGGCAAAGGCTCGCGCACAAGGTGATTTTGCAATCTTCCAACCGCATCTGGAAAAGGTCGTGACCTTGGCACGTCGGACTGCCGATGCTCTTGGTCATCAGGGGCATCCTTACGATCCCATGGTGCAGGTTTTCGAACCGGGCGAGACGGCAGCCAGCTTGGAGACACTCTTCGACAGCCTTCGCGCGGGCATTCTTCCCATCCTGGATCGCGCACGCGCCCGACCCGCACCCCGCACGGATTTCCTCTATCGGGACTACGATCCGCGGCTTCAGAAGCAGTTCGCGACCAAGATCGCCCACGCCTTGGGCTATGATTTCGACCGGGGCCGCCTGGACACCGCTGTCCACCCCTTCGAGGTCAGCTTTACTCGCAATGATGTCCGCATCACGTCACGATGGTCCCGCAACTATCTGCCGATGTCGATCTTCGGCACCATCCACGAGGTCGGCCACGCGCTCTATGAACAGGGCGTTGACCCGATCCACACTCGCAGCGCCTTTACGACGGACATGATTGGGCTCTACGCCGTGGGCGGCACCAGCTTCGGCATGCATGAAAGCCAGTCGCGTCTTCTCGAAAACCACGTTGGGCGCGGTCCGGCCTTCTGGCATGCGCATTTCCCGCATCTTCGCGATACCTTTCCCGACCAGCTTTCCGACGTGACGACGGAAGAGTTCGTCGCTGCGGTCAACAGGGTCGAACCGGGGCCCATTCGTGTTGAGGCTGACGAGTTGACTTATGACTTGCATATCATGCTGCGCGTCCGGATTGAGATGGCCCTCATGGAGGGCAGCCTGGAGGTGGCTGACATACCCGACACCTGGAACCAGGCGATGAAATCTGATCTGGGGATCGAGATCGACAGTGACGCTCACGGGTGCTTGCAGGACGTTCATTGGTCATCCGGATATATAGGATCGTTTCCGACCTACACGATCGGCAATATGACGGCCGCACAGTTGATGCGGCACCTTGGAGAAGGATCGCCAGGGGTCATCAGCGCGGTGAACGAAAGCAATCTAGAACCACTCCGAGGCAGCTTGAGAGAGGCGGTTTGGAAGCACGGGCGGTCATTGACACGTGCTCAGATATTGGACCGCCTCGGCCTGGCGAGTAACGATCCCTCCGCCTATCTCGAATACTTGGACCGCAAATTCAGCTGACAAACTGTTTGCGATGGTATGCTTGCCGTGACGCGGCTACCGTTGCAAAGCTGATAATCGGCCGGGCGCATGTCCATCAACGTCATTGAGGCAACTCGACGACTTAAGTTGTCATATTCGACCTCGATTTGCTACCTAACCGGTTCGGTTCGGAGAGTGGTTGACCTGCGGTGGCTGAGCTATTGCGGCAATTCGGCACTCCGGTCAGCTAGTTTTCACCATCAAGGCTGATCCTGCCGCAAGAGAAGTTGCTCCGCATACGAATGGCCGCTTCTCGCATATACATAAGCTAATTCGGTGCAATACCAACACGCCGCTTCTCACCCCTCCCATCGACAAGGGTGCTCACCTGACGTTCGATAGGGTGACCGTCCGCTTTGGGCTGATGCCGCGACTGCTATACTGCACCACCGTCGGGCTGCTTGCCGCCCGTGACGCGCCCTCTCCCGAGCGAAGGTGGCACAGCTTCACCTTACCTAAAGTCCTTCGTCTTCACCCTGACAGTGTCGATATGCAGATCCGGGATGTAGATGTCGCGCGGCGCCGGTGGGGTGGCGTTACCCGTCAGGCTCCCGCCGGTTGCCCTAAACTCATCCCCTCGGCCGTGAGTCAGCGGGAACGCGTCGCCGCGCTGGCCGATGCTGGCGAGGTCGGCTGAGAGGTCGGTGATGCGGTGGACGACGAGATGGACGACCTCGCCCTCGCGCTGCACTTGGCCCGCGACGGCGATCATGCCGGCGCCGAGGATGGTGCGACGGTTGGCCTCGAAGACCTTGGGCCAGACCACCAGGTTGGCGATGCCGGTCTCGTCTTCCAGCGTGATGAACATCACACCCTTGGCGGAGCCCGGGCGCTGGCGGACCAGGACGATGCCCGCCACCTCGCAGCGGCGGCGGTTGCGAGAGGCCATCGCTTCTGCGCAGGGGATCATCCGGCGGCGGGCGAGGTCGTCGCGCAGAAAGGCCACCGGGTGGCGGCGCAGCGACAGGCCGGTATGGCCGTAATCCTCGACCACCTCGCGCCCGGCGGCCATCGGGCGCAGGGCGACGGTGGGCTCGGCGAACTCCGGTGGTGCTGCGCGTGCCTCGGCTGCGGCGAAGAGGGGCAGGTCCTCGTCGGCCAGCCCCTTGAGGTGCCACAGCGCCTCGCGGCGCCCGAGGCGCAGGGCAGGGCGGAAGCCGTCGGCCTCGGCGATCCGGGTCAGGGCTGCAATGGGGGTGCGGACGCGGCGCCAGAGATCCTCGACCGAGGTGAAGGGCTGATCCGCGCGGCCGAGCACGATCGCCGCCGCATGGGCGTTGGCCAGGCCCTTGACCATCCGCAGCCCGAGCCGGACCGCGAAGCGCCGGCTGTCGCAGAGCGGCTCCAGGGTGCAGTCCCAATGCGAGGCGTTGATGCAGACTGGGCGGACCTCGACCCCGTGGTCGCGCGCGTCGCGCACGATCTGGGCGGGGGCGTAGAAGCCCATCGGCTGGCTGTTCAGGAGCGCCGCGCAGAACACGTCCGGATGCCAGCACTTGAGCCAGGCCGAGGCATAGGAGATCAGCGCGAAGCTCGCGGCATGGCTTTCGGGAAAGCCGTAACTGCCGAAGCCCTCCAGCTGGCGGAACGTCCGCTCGGCAAAGTCGCGGTCGTAACCGCGCGCGGCCATGCCCTCGATCAGCTTGTCGCGGAACCGGGACACGCCGCCGGTGAACTTGAAGGTCGCCATGGATTTGCGGAGCATATCGGCCTCGCCGGGGGTGAAGCCCGCGCATTCGATGGCGACGCGCATGGCCTGCTCCTGGAAGAGCGGCACGCCGAGTGTCTTGCCCAGCACCTTTTCCAACTCGGGGGTGGGGAAATTCACGGCCTCCTGTCCCGCCCGCCTGCGCAGGTAGGGATGGACCATGTCGCCCTGGATCGGGCCGGGTCGGACGATGGCCACCTGCACGACGAGATCGTAGAAGGTGCGGGGCCGCAGCCTTGGCAGCATCGACATCTGCGCCCGGCTCTCGATCTGGAAGGTGCCGAGCGTGTCGGCCTTGCGGATCATCGCATAGGTGCGCGGATCCTCGGCCGGGATGTTGGCCAGATCGTGCCGGATGCCCTTGTTTTCGGCCAGGAGCTGCAGGCCCTTGGCCATGCAGGTCAGCATGCCCAAGGCCAGCACGTCCACCTTCATGAAGCGCAGCGCCTCGATGTCGTCCTTGTCCCATTCGATGATCTGGCGATCCTCCATCGCCGCAGGCTCGATGGGCACCAGATCGTCCAGCCGGTCATGGGTCAGCACGAAGCCGCCCGGATGCTGGCTGAGATGCCGGGGCGTGCCACGCAGCTGGGCTGCCAGCTCCAGCGTCAGGCGCAGGCGGCGGTCATCCGGGTTGAGGTTCAGGGCGCGCAACTCGTCATCGGCGATCCCCTCCTCGGACCAGGCCCAGATCTGGCTGGAGAGCGCCCGGATCAGGTCCTCAGGCAGGCCCAGGGCTTTGCCCACGTCGCGCAGCGCGCCCTTGGTGCGATAGCGGATCACCACGGCGGTCAGCGCGGCGCGGTCGCGGCCATAGGTGCGGTAGATCCACTGGATGACCTCCTCACGCCGCTCATGCTCGAAGTCCACGTCGATGTCGGGGGGCTCGCGGCGCTCCTCGCTGACGAAGCGCTCGAACAGCAGGTCATTGCGCCCCGGATCGATGGAGGTGATTCCCAGCACGAAGCACACGGCCGAGTTCGCGGCCGACCCCCGGCCCTGGCAGAGGATGTCGCGCGAGCGGGCGAAGCGGACGATGCTGTTGACGGTCAGGAAGTAGGGGGCATAGTCCAGCCGGTCGATCAGGCGCAGCTCATGCTGCAGGCTGGCGGTGACCTCGGCCGGGACGCCCTCGGGATAGCGCCCGGCCGCGCCCTCCCAGGTCAGCCGCTCCAACGTGGCCTGAGCGGTGACTGTGGGATCGTCGCGCTCCTCGGGATACTGGTATTCCAGCTCATCGAGCGAGAAGCGGCAGGCGTCCGCGATCCGGGCCGATCGGGCCAACGCTTCGGGGTAGCGGGTGAAGAGCCGATGCATCTCCCCCGGCGTCTTCAGGTAGCGGTCGGCGTGACGCTCGCGGCGAAAGACCAGGGCGTCGACGGTGGTGTTGTGGCGGATCGCGGTGACCACGTCCTGCAGGATGCGGCGGTCGGGGGTGTGGAACAGCACGTCGTTGGTGACCACGGTTGCCACCCGCATTCGGGCGGCGAGGTTCGACAGCTCATGCAGCCGCAGCTGGTCGTTGGGGCGCCGCCGCAGGGTCAGCGCAAGGTGGGCGCGGTCGACGAAGGCCTCGCGCATCCGGCGCAGCTGCAGGGCGCAGAGATCATCCGCCTGATCGGGGATCAGGATGCCGATCAGGCCCTCGCAGGCGGCAGCCACGTCCGACCATTCCAAGTGGCACTTGCCCTTGCCTGCCCGCCCCTTGCCGACCGACAGCAGCCGGCAGAGGCGTGACCAGGCGGGGCGGTCGGTCGGATAGACCAGCAGCGACATGCCGCAGGCCAGGTCCAGCCGGCAGCCGACGATCAGGCGCACCCCGGTCTCCTTGGCCGCCACATGGGCGCGCACGATCCCGGCCAGCGAGTTGCGGTCGGTGACGGCCAGGGCCTCCATCCCCATCAGGGCGGCGGTGGCGAACAGCTCCTCGGCCGAGGAGGCCCCGCGCAGGAAGGAGAACTGCGAGGTGACCTGCAACTCGACGTAAGGAGGACCTGTCATCTAAAAAAAACCTCGCTCATCCGAACATTCCATGCAGGAACCAGCGATGCGATCCGGTGGCCCGGTCCTCGCCGTCGCCCTGGCGGAAGATCCAGTAGCGGGCCCCGGCCTCGTCCTCGATGCGGAAGTAGTCGCGCACGGCCTGCGCCTCGGCGTCGCGCTTCCACCATTCGCCGAAGATGCGTTCCGGCCCGTCGGCGCATTGCACGTGGCGCCGCACGCCGCGCCAGAGGATCCAGCGCGGCGGATGGTCGGGCAGCAGCGCCATGGTCTCGATGGGCTCGGGCCGCGGCAGCAGGCGCGCGGGGCGCGGCCAGTGGTCGGGCCAGGCGTCCATGCCGGGAGTGGCCGTGTCCGCCAGCGGCGGGATGCGGATGATGGCGCGTTCCGGCACGTCGCTGGCAACAGCTGCGAAGCGGAAGACCGACCGAGCCCCGAGCCGGTTCGACAGCGTGTCGATCAGGCCGGAGAGATCGGGCGCCGCCTCCTCCAAGAGCGAAGTCGCCGCCTGTCGCGGCACCAGCGGCTCGGCGATCGTGGCGGTCAGGGTCATGATCTCGATGCCGAGGCCCGGATCGAGTGTGACGATCCGGTCGCAGAGCAGCCGGGTCAGCCGGGCCGGGTCGCGCTGCGGCACGGCGAGGCCCACGCGCAGGACCTCGGTGCGGTTGTCGATCCGCGAACAGAGCAGGTCCAGCCGCCGCGCGCCGAGCCCCTTGCCAGCCAGCTCGGTGCAGAGCCGGCCCACCAGCTTGCCGATATAGCGGGCGAGGGTCTCGGGCGCGGCTATGGGTTCGGCGAAGGCGCGGCGGATCTCGATCAGCCCCTCCGGGCGCAGGGGCGCGATCGGCTCGGAGGCCAGCCCCCGTGCCTGATCCAGACGCCGGCACAACTCCGCGCCAAAGCGGCGCGTCAGGGGTGCGCGCGGCTGCTCCATCAGATCACCGATGGTCTCGAAGCCGAGATCCCGCAGCCCGGCCGCGGTGGCGGCGGGCAGGCGCAGCGTCTCCAGGGGCAGCGGCGCCAGCGCGGCGTCCGACGCACCGGGGGGCACGATGATGACGCCGTTCGCCCCGTGCCGTGCCAGCGCATGGGCCGCGCCCCAGCTATCGGCCAGGGCCAGCCGCGCGGTGATGCCGGAAAGCGCCAGCTTGCCTGCCAGCAACTCTAGCATCGCGGCCTCGCCGCCGTGCAGGTGATCGGCGCCGGTGGAGTCGATGACGATCCCGTCCGGCGGATCGGCCGATACGATGGGCGCGACCCGCTGCAGAAGCCAGAGCGCCAGACGCTCCAACGCCGCGGCATCGGCCCCGGCGTCGTCCGCCTCTATGCGCAGATCCGGCACCAGCGCCTGCGCCCGGCTGACCGTCATACCCTTCTGCAAGCCGAGGTCCCGCGACGCGGGACAGGCAGCGGTGATCACCCGCCGGTTGCCTGCGCGACCGGCGATGATCAACGGTCCGTCACCCGACGGCGATATGACGCCCGCCTGCCGTTGCCGCCGATCGATCGGCCACATCGGCAGGAAGACGGAGATGACCCGCGCCATCGCATGCCTCCAGTTCGAGATCGAAGGAATCCCCGGCCCGGGCCCGGATCAGCTCGACGAGCCACCGCGCCCGGCCGATGCCCGGAACGTGCAGGGGCACGGAGGGCAGCTCGGACACCCGCCATCGGGTCATCGCCGCGGTCGGCTGTCCGAAATCGCTGGCATCGGCCTGCCGCCGCCAGCGCCTGAGTGCCAGGCCAATGGTGCCCGACCCCTTGGCTGCGAGGTGCAGCCGGCGCGAGGCGGTCATCGACAGCCGCGCCACGTCGCCCACCACCGCGGCCAGTCCGCCATGGCGCAGGCCTTCCTCCATCGCGGCTAGGACCGAGATGTCGTCGCCGGCCTCCACATGGATCACCCGCTCGGGCGGCAGGCCCACCTGCGCCAATCCCGGCGCGAAGAGATCGGCCTGGGTCACGCACCACAGCACCTGGCCCGTCATCCGCGCGGCGATACCCGCCACGAAGCAGGCAGCCGCCGCGCCGTCCACTGCGCCCTGGCCGCCTCCGGCCACCTCGTGCAGTGCGCCGAGCGATAACCCGCCCTGTGGCAAGCGCTGATCCAGCTCCCGCACCCCGAACGGCAAGACGCCGTGCTGGCGCGCTCCCGTGCCATCGATCTCGCCGATCCGGGCGCGCAATTCGGCCAGGGCGGGGCGGACGGCTGGCATGGGACGGGGCTCCTCAGGGTTGGCAATGAACAGGTCTGATTAGTTCCTGTTTTGTTCTCGTGATGCCATTCTGTCAACCGATGTGGCAGAGGTTCCAGCGTGAGTCTGGGCGCCGACGCCACAAGGTATTGGAGAGGCTGGATTCAAAGCGGGGGATAAGTCACCGGGAGACGTGGTGACTGATCCATCCTGATCCCCGACAGGGGCAATGCGTCGGCCGCCGCGACATTGACGCAGGCGGAAAGCAGGCCCAGAACGGAAGCCAGACCAGCGCGAGGGCCGGGCGATGTGCAATCTGTATAACGTGACAACCTCGCAGGAGGCACTGACCCGCCTGATCGATGGGCTCACCGACCGCGCCGGAAACCTGGCGTCCGGCAGCGTCTATCCAGATCAGCTTGCGCCGATCATCCGCAACGGCGACGACGCCCCGGAGCTGGTCAAGGCGCGATGGGGCATGCCCTCGCCGCCGTCGGTGCTGAAGACCGCACGCGACCCGGGCGTCACCAACGTGCGCAACCTCGGCTCGCCGCATTGGCGGCGCTGGCTGGGGCAGGGACATCGCTGCCTGGTGCCGGTCACCAGCTTCTCGGAGCCGCGCGGCAAGGGGCAGGGGGTGCAGTGGTTCACACCGACCGATCGAGATACGACGATGTTCTTTGCGGGGATCGAAACGCGCGGCTGGACCTCGCTCCGCAAAGTGAAGGATGGCGAGACGACCGATGATCTCTACGCCTTCCTGACCTGTCCGCCGAACGCCGAGGTCGCGACGATCCATCCCAAGGCGATGCCGGTGATCCTGACCCGTCCCGAGGAATGGAACGCCTGGCTCAGCGGCATCCGCGCCGAGGAGCTGCAGCGGCCGCTGCCGGACGGCGCGCTGAGACTGGTCGACGCGGCGCTCTGAGCGGCATGGACGGCAGGGAGAATACCGTGGACGGTCTAGCCCCGTGGCGCTCGCCACCCGGCCGTCCGCGCCTCTTCCTCGCTGCAGAACCAGCGCTCGCCCCGCGCGTCGCTGATTCGGATCGCGGCATAGCTGCGGCTATCAGGCAGATGATAGATACGCTCGCCCGATTGCGAGATGTTGCCCTTTATCCGGCAGCCAGGCGCGTCTGAAGTGTCCGCCCGCTTGGTGGCTCGATACTCCCATGCTGGTTGGTTCTCTCCGGACCAGATTCCAATACCCCGCTGCCGAGCGGCCGCCTCCGCAGGTGCGTAGGCATCCGAGTAGCGCAGATAGGCCCAGGCCAGGCCTTCCGACACCATTGCCTCGGCGAGGTCGACCCCAGCCGCTTCACAGCGCGCAACGCGTCGGTCGTAGCGGTCGCGCTCGACTTCGGAACAGGTGACGGAATGGTCCTGCACGAGCATGGCGAGGCGGCTGGTGGCGACTGTTCCGCATGGCCATTCAGATCCAACTGCGTCACGGCACGTCTGCTCACGCTCCGGTGCGTCGATCCCGTGAAGGCGGATCGGAATGCCGTGGAGCCGCAATCCGTCGCCGTCCACGATCTCAGCCGATCCTGTCTGAAACGCGTTGGACAGGTCCCGACCATGGACAGACGACATGCCCATCAGCAATAGCGTCATGATTCTAGGTATGAATGACAGGGAGGCGATGGGGATTTGTAAGATGGCCATACAACTGCTTCTAGAATGAAGCTGTGGCCGTGTGGCTCGCTCATTGGTTCATATGCTGCTGATGCCGTCAGGCGTGCTTCCCGCAGGTAGGCGCCTTCAACTTGCTCCTCCGTCACAGGCTACAAGCCCTATCTGCGAGCGTCCGGCCCGGCGCCTCGACGCCGGACCGGATCGGGTCAGGGACGAACGGCCGTAACTTCGAGTTCGACCAGCCACGCCGGGTTCACCAGCGCTTCGACCACCATCGCGGAACGGACGGGCAGGTTCGGCTGCTCGTCCGTGCCGAAGAACTGACGATAGCCGGCCATGAAGCCGTCGAAATCGACCGCCTCACCCTCTGGAGCCACCAAGAACGCCTGCATCTTGATGATGTCGCCGACGCTCATGTCCATCGCCTCCAACTGGCTCTGGATGCGGGTCATGACGCTGACTGTCTGCTCCTCTGTGTCGCCATAGGCCTCAAGGCTGCCGGGTTCGGCGTCCTGGTTGATGACGGCCGGGACAGTGCCGCTGAGATAGACGGTCGTCATTCCCGCGGGCACCTCCACGGCCTGCAGGATCGGAAAGTCCGAGTTCGGGATTGGGTGGCGGATCAACTCCTGCGCGGCGGCGGGCAGAGAGAGGGCGGCAGACAAGGCAAGTCCGGCGAACATGGTCTTCATGATAGGTCCTTTTTCGTTCAGTTCAGCGTGCGTCAGCGACGTGCTCGGGAGTGGCAGGGTCTTCGGAGAAGTCGTTGCCGAATGAGGTGCGGATGTAATTGACGACGTCGGCGATCTGGGTGTCGTCCAGAACGCCGCCCAAGGGCGGCATCGCCTTCTGCCCATTCAGGATCACATAGATGGCGTAGTCGGGCATCAGCAGGTTATCGTTGCCGGCCAGCGCCGGATAGTCGCCGGCGCCGCTGGCGCCTTCGCCCTCCGGCATGTGGCAGGCGGCGCAGATCGCCTCATAGACCTGTTGTCCGCCGGTCTGGGTCAGTCGCGCCGGGTCCTCGAACCAACCGGCACGGTCGATCATCGCAGCCTCGCTCGCCTCTTGCGCAAAAGCGGCGGGCGCCAGCGTCAATGCAGTGGCCATCACGGTCATCATTCGGGTCATCATGGCCTCCTCAGCTTTCCGTAACGGTGACATGCAGACGCTGGACGGCGTCCAGTGCGGACAGGATCGCGCCTTCCATCCAAGCGGGCAGATAGGAGATATGCTCGCCTGCCATCAGCGTCCGGCCATCCATCGTGGTGGCGTCCATGTAGTCGGCGTCGCGGTCCTTCCAGATGCCATAGCATCCCCGCACCCAAGGCACCTTGTGCCAGCCGACCGAGACGCCCGAGACGAACTCGTCCCGATACTGCGGATGGATCTGGCTGCCATAGTCGAGGACAGCCTCGATCCGGTCCGAGGGCGGCAGCGCGTTGAACTGATAGGACGACGCGCCCCAGCTGTAAGCCGCCAGCAGGACGCCCGGTCCGTCGCTGAAATAGTCGGTCGAGGGATAGGAAATCAGCGAGATCGGCAGGTTGGTATAGCTGATGCCGCCATAGATATGATCGTCCTGCTCCCAGAAGCGGCGCTTGAATTCCAGCCCGCACTTAAAGGAAGAGGCGTAATACATGCCGTCGATGATGCCCGACATGCGCGCCGAGAAGTCATGATCGATCTGCCCAAGGATCGAGAAGGGGATCGTGCAGATGCAGTAGTCGGCCGTCTCGGTCTGTTCCTCTCCACCGTCGGCTGGCACCCATGTCGCGGTGACGGTATCGCCCTCGTGGCGGATGCGGGTCACCTTCGCTTGGAAGGTGATCAGATCGCCCACCTCGCGTTCGAAGGCCTGGGCGATCTGGTCCATCCCGCCAACGGGCTGGAAGATCGTCGACTGCATGTGCAGGTTGTCGCCTGCCGTCAGGTTGCGCCACAGGTTCGATTGCAGGATGACCGACAGAGGATGGATCTCGGAGGGCTCGGGCTTGCCGGTCGTGCCGCCACCTTCGGGAACAGCCCAACCACGATAGGCCGATGATGCCTCGCCCGTCACATATGCCATGTCGTCATTCAGCGCGCCGTAGCGCTTCAGCGCGTCCATCAGCAGCTGGGCATCCGCTTCGGTCACATCCGCATCCAGCGCCTGCTGGTCCACGACCTTTGCCAGAAGCTCTGCCACATGGCCGCGGAAGTCTGTCGAGATCTCCTTGAAGCGCTGCGGCTGGCCATCGAACGCGGCAGTGTTGTGCAGATAGGCATTGTAGTTGACTTGGATGAACGGCTCCAGCTTCACGCCAAAGCGCTTGCAGTAGTCTAGGACAGCGTAGTGGTCGGAGGGGATCCGCCACGGGCCGGGGTTCAGGTAGTTGCCTTCGGAGAAGGTGACGTCCTGCGTGTCGCCGCCTAGTTCAGTGTATCTGTCGCCTCCACGCAGCGTCCAGCACCTTCCCCCAGCCTTCTCGCGGAACTCCAGCACCTTCACCTGATAACCTGCGGCTCGAAGCTCGTAGGCTGCCGTCATGCCCGCGAGTCCTGCACCCAGGACCAGCACGCGCGTGCCGTTTACACTACCCTGCAGGTCAAGCCGCCCCGCATAAGTCGAACCCTGCGCCAGCCCCATCGTGCTCATGGCGCCATACATCGCACCTGCACCCGCTACCGCACCGATCATCGACAGCAGCGAGCGCCGAGATATTCCATCCGAGTTGAAGGTCATGCCTGCCCCTTGTTCCTTCGCTCCGGCGTCACGGACACGCCAGATGCGTGAGCTGAGATGACGCAGGGCGGTGCAACCGGGGCAACGGATCGCAAAATGCATTGCATGCAAAATTGTCGAGTGCGGAACAAGGCGACAGGCTATATGCAATTCTGCTTGCACAATGTGCAATTCGGACAGCACTGGGAGTGGTAGATCACCGACAGCACCTCGACCAGCTACGCCCGATCACATTGGGCAAACCGCCTCAAGCTGGTCTGGAAATACTTATCAAGAGAAGTAACGGGCCAATGCTGCCAGTCGGCCCCTGGCGGGCGCTGCGGTGCAGCCTTCCAAAATCAGACGTTCATGCTCGGCGCGGCGAAACGACCTGGCAAAGTCTGCTCGGAGGAATAAAGCTGCCAGCGGCCTACTAGCCGATAATGACCCAATCAGAGTTGAATCGCGGTTTCCTCTTTTGCGGTGCGGATGACCATCATTGTGAAGAAGCGGGCAACATTGGTCCTGTCGCGGAACAGCCTGTCGCAGAGCGAGTCGAACTCTTCCATGTCGCGCAAGCACAGCATGAGCACGACGTCGGTCTCACCTGTCACGGCGTAGGCTTGCGATACCGCTTCTTCGGCAATCGCCAGATCCAGAAAGCGGCGCATGTGCTGCTCTCCGTGCAGCTTCAGTTCCACCGTGACCAGCGCCTTCAGCAACCGCCCGGTCTTGGCAGGGTTCAGGATCGCGACGATGCGGTCGATAATGCCCGTCTTGTGCAGCCGCCTGACCCGGCGCAGGCAACTGGATGGAGACAAGCCAACTTCATCGGCCATATCTACGTTCGTTCTCGACGCGTCACGTTGCATCAGGTTCAGAAGCTTTTGATCTATCCGGTCCAATCGCGCGACCCCCTTTTCAGGACAGGCATGCAATAAAATTGCATAGATGCGCAATCTTTGACCGCATATGCGATCTGGCTCGGGATAGGTGATCAGGGCATTATTACAGGAGCCATCCGATGCCCGCCCCTACCGCCGTCCTTCGCAAAACGCTCAACACGCTCGAAACCTACTGGATGCTCATCCGGATCGTAGTTCCGATCACCATTTTGACGGAACTGCTGTCCCAGATGGGCGCGATCGAGGCGGTAGCCCCTGCGTTTGCGCCAGTGATGAGCCTTGTCGGGCTGCCGCCGGAATTGGGATTGGCATGGCTGAGCGGAATGTTGATCGGAATATGGGGCGCGGTGCCGTTGGTATTCGTGCTTGTGCCGGTGGATTCACTGAGCGTGGCCGACATCACGATCTTCTCGGCGCTGCTTCTTTTCGCGCATGGTCTGCCGATCGAGCAGAGGATCATCCAGAAGGCTGGACCGGGAATGATCGTGACAACGCTTCTTCGCGTCGCTGGCGGCGTATTCTACGCCTTCCTGCTGCACCTCTTGTTTGACGGCACAGGCTGGTTGTCGACGACGGCGCACCCGACATGGATTTCGATGAACGCTACGTCCGACTGGCCAGGTTTCTTCGGGAGTCTTTTTGAAACGATGCTCTCCATGCTTGTCATCCTGCTTGCCCTTTCGTGGGGGCTGGAGATCTTGAAAATCACCGGTCTCATGGATCTCATCATGACGGCGCTCGCCCCTGTTTTGCGGCTTGCCGGGATTCGGGGCGAGGCCGGGCAGTTCACCGCGGTCGGTCTGTTTTTAGGAATATCCTATGGCGGCGGTCTTCTGATCCGAGCGGCGAGATCCGGCGCAGTCGCGCCGCGCCAGGTCTTCATCTCGTGCATCTTCATGGGATTTGCGCACAGCATCATTGAGGACACCCTGATAGTGGTAGCGCTTGGTGCAGATCTCGGGGCCGTCCTTGGAGGCCGGCTCGTTTTCGGCTTGGCCGCGACCGCCGCAATTGCCGGTATCCTTCGATACGTCTCCGACGAGAAGTTCTTTACATGGGTCTTCAGGTCATCGACCGCTAAGGCCGTTGAGCGATATCAACACATGTCGCGATGACCTTTTTGGTCTTTTCGCGTCGACCTGCCGGTCATGCGCCGGAAACGGTGCGGGGTAGCCGCTGGCGAGCGCACACGGCCCAAAGCGGACGGCCATCTATTGTTGGGCTGCAAAGCGACTTCCCAAAATTGGACGGTGGTATAAGGCGTAGCAACGTCCTTATGCTGTCTCAACCGCGCAAGAAACGTCCTAAGCGGCTCCGTGGCTGGTCGCTGCCTCCTTCCAGGGCTGCACGGACTGCCCGCCGAAGATCACCTCGCGCGGCAATTGGAAGATAAAGTAGGGGTTCAGCGCTGGCAAAGCGCTGGCCTCGTGTAGTCGGGCCTGCTGTTCCGGCGACAACGTGATCTCCAGCGCCTTGATATTGGCCGTGACCTGTTCTGGCCGGCTGGCGCCCATCAGCAGCGTGCTGACGCCCGGCCGCGACAGGACCCAGGCCAGCGCCGCCTGCGCCATCGGGACGCCCAACTCGGCCGCCACATCGCGCAGGGTGTCCACGACCTTGAAGTTGCGCTCGGTGAACAGCATGCCGCCATAGGGGTTGTCGCCGCTCAGCCGGTCGCTCTTGCCCGCTTCGACATCCATGGCGCGGTCCGGCACCGCCGAGGCGCGTCCGGCCTCGGCCAGCATCTCGCGGCCATATTTTCCGGTCAGCAGGCCGCCAGCCAGCGGGCTCCAGGGCATGATCCCAAGGCCGAAATGCGCAGCCATTGGTGCCAGGTCCAGCTCAACCCCGCGATCGATCAGCGACCAAGCGTTCTGCAGCCCGATCGGCCCCGGCAGACCATGCGCCGCGGCCAGCGTGGCGATCTTGGCGACATACCAGGCAGGCGTGTTCGAGAAGCCGTAATAGAGGATCTCACCGCGCGCCACTGCAGCGGCCAGCGTTCGCAATACCTCTTCCGGCGGGGTCGTTCGGTCCCAGACATGCATCCAGTAGAGGTCGATCCGGTCGGTCCCGAGCCGGCGCAGCGAGCCCTCGATCCCGAGACGGATGTTGATCGCGCCGTTCCCGCCATGCAGCGGATGGCTTTGCGATCGGGCGAAGCCGGACTTGGTGGACAGCACTAGCCGGTCGCGCAGCCCGCTGTCCCTCACGATTAGTCCCAGCATCCGCTCACTTTCGCCGCCGCTATAGACGTCGGCCGTGTCGATGACGTTGCCGCCGGTTGCCACATATGCGTCGAAAATGCCTCGCGCTTCGACCAGATCGCTGCCCCACCGGCCCGCGCCAAAGGTCATGGTGCCAAGCGAAAGCGGGCTGACGATCAGCCCCGATTGGCCAAAGCTGCGGTAATCTGTCATTTGCATGCATCATGCTCCTTGGTGCGGTGATGCCGTGACCGTAGAGCCGCGCGGCGCGCCGCATTAGCCGCTTTCCGCGGCATGAGCCTGTGAGTATTCTTCACAGATGATGCGGCAGAACCTCAACGATCTGGCGGCCTTCGCGGTCATCGCCCGGACGCGCAGCTTCACGGCGGCCGCGGCGGAGCTTGGCGTGTCGCCCTCGGCCCTCAGCCACGCGATGCGCGCGCTGGAGGAACGGCTGGACCTGCGCCTGCTGGCGCGGACCACCCGGTCGGTCGCCCCGACCGAGGCGGGAATAGCGCTGCTCGGCCGCCTCGCCCCGGCGCTGGCGCAAATCGATGAGGGGCTACAGGCGCTGGCGGACTGGCGCGAGTCGCCTGCAGGGACGGTGCGGCTGACGACCTTCCACTGGCTGGCCTCGACGCTGTTGTCGCGCAAGCTGCCCGGCTTTCTCAGCAGCCATCCGGGCGTTACGGTCGAGGTGAATGTCGATGATGGCCTGCGTGATCTGGTGTCTCTGGGCTTCGACGCAGGCATCAGGTTCGGTGAGAGCGTCGAGCGCGACATGATCGCCGTGCGGATCGGCCCGTCACTGCGCATGGCCGTCGTTGCGACACCGGAATACTGGAACACCCACGGCCGCCCCCGCCATCCGCGTGATTTGCTCGCCCATCCCTGCATCGCTTATCGCAACCTGGGCAACGGATCTTTATTGCCGTGGGATTTCGAAAAATACGGCAAGGAACTGCGTATTCAGGTTCGCGGCCCGCTCGCCTGCAATTCGGCGGACTTGGCGCTTGCTGCGGTGCGGGCAAGCTGCGGTGCCGGCTGGACCGAACAGGACGATGTGGCCGAGGACCTTGTCACCGGACGGCTGGAGCGGGTGCTGGACGACTGGTGCCAACCCTATCCCGGCGCCTTCCTGTTCCACCCGAGCCGGCGACAGGTCCCCGCGCCGCTGCGCGCGTTGATCGACCATCTCAAAGAATAGGATAGGGGAAGCAAATCGACGTGAAGAGCCGACATAGAAAGTCGTGACTGCCGCAACGAATGCAAGCGTGTCACGCGCACCCGGCCATACCAGACAGTCGCGGACGCCGAGGTGCAGTGATGTCGATCCTCGAAGCGGACGTTCGCACCCGGTGCAGCGAGGTCAACCGAGCGGGGACTGCTATGTAGGACATCGAGGACATCTCGGTTTGGGCGGCGAGATCACGGGATGGAGGCCTCTCTAAACGATAAGCTATCTTCCAGTTGTGCAACGAGCCACGGGCTTGAAACGCAAGAACGGGCATTCGGATGCTGCGCAGCATCGTGAGCGCTTGGCCAACCTAACGGGCAGAGAGCGGGCCTCCTGCAGTGGAGCAATGCGAAGGTCTTAAGACAGAGAGCGGCCATTTGTCCTCGGCATAGCTACCCATATGCCCAAGTTTGCGTGAAGGACGACGATTGGTCGGCTGGCGATGTATGATCGCATACGTACATATGCGAAAAGCAGATACTCAGCTGTTCTCCGAACAATGAGTGGCGCTATATTCCCTTTGATCTCACGCAGTGGGCGTAGCAGAAATCTATTCTAGCGTGCCGGACAAATCTAGATGCCACATAACAAATGGCAGATGTTCCATGCATCAAGGTCGACCATAGGGCTCGATGGCGTCGATACTGCTGGCCTATGGGATGTGCGATACGCTGGAAAAATAGTGTATAGCGTAAGCATCGGGTTCATAGCTCGGCCCAATCATCACACTTAAGCGGATGCACATCTATGTCAGACAGACGGCGTATAACGCAGCACGCCGGCTTGTCTCGACCTGCCGCTGTTATCGCTAGGATGATTGATGCCGTCCGTCACGATGATTTCAGCAAAGTCGAACGGGCTGACCCCCTCGATACAGGCGACATTGACACCGTATTGATCAGGGTTTGAACGGCGCTGATGATGCGTATAGATGCCACAGATCGCGCAGAAATAATGTCGGGCTAAGCCTGTATTGAACTGGTAGAGTGTAAGGTGCTCTGCACCCTCGAGGATATCAATTCCGTCAACGTCTGCAGTGACCGCGACGGCACCGCGCATGCGGCACAATGAGCAGGTGCAGCGCCTCGCCGTATTGAAGCCGTCAGCCAACCGGATGCGAAGCTTGACTGCACCGCAATGGCAGGCCGCTTCATGAGTATCGTGATCAGCCATAGTGCGCTCCCTGTTCCAGACAGGCTATGGCGATGATACGGTCTCTTCAATGCCCATCGTCGAGCCGACACATGCTTGTCTGCGTGATGTGCCAGACAGGCCGAGCACGGCGAACTTGGAGGTAATCGGATTGTCCACATCAGACGATGCTCCAAATCGCGAACCCGTTAAGGCGATAGTCAGGGCGTCCGCCGACCGCACGGCGCTCAGCCTGCGGCAGATCGAAACCTTGCATAGCGTGCTCGCAACGCGATCAATAACTTCCACCGCCAAGTTGCTCGGCGTATCGCAACCCTCAATCAGCAGGACAGTCAAACGTGTAGAGGACATCCTGAAACTTCGTCTGTTCACGAAGGATGGCAAACGTCTTGTGCCCACCCAGGAAGCCATGCTCATTTTCGACGAGGTCGATGGCATCATGGCCCAGTTGAATGGGCTGGGCAGACGGATCGCGCGCATTGCTGGCAGCAATGAGGGCATATTTCGCCTGGGCGCCACCGCCAGTGTTGCCCGCGCTCTGGTGCCGCAGGCAATCCACGCGCTCTCGCGCAAACACCCGGAACTGGATCTGTTCCTCGATGTGCTCGCGGTCGACCAGATGGCACAGTATCTGTTGAATGGCACCGGGGATTGTCTTGTAACCATAGCGCCGGACCGCCACCCTGCGTTGGCGCGCCGCAAGCTGGGCAAAGGTCAGTTAGTCGCGCTGATGCATCGCGATCACCCACTGGCCAAGCAAGGTCCAATTGCCGCGCCGAGCCTGATCGGGCACGAGATCATCTGTTTTCAGTCAAACGGCCCGCACCAGAGGGCAATTCAGGCATTTCTGGGCGGAGTGGTCGATATCGCCAATCCGAAGATGATAGTTCGCTTTACCGACACTGCCATCGCTTTGGCTGAACAGGGTATGGGCGTGGCGCTTATTGACACGTTTTCGATAAAGGGCCCGATCGGCGCAAACCTGCTGGCAATGCCGCTGATCGATCCGCCGCAGTTCGAAGTATTTCTGCAGTGGAACAGTAGCCGGCCTTTGTCGCGCAACCTCGACCTGCTTGCCGACGAGCTCTCCCGAATTCTTGCCTCTGATCCATAGCCTCAGGGCATGACCAGCACAAAACTTGTCGATTGCGCGCATGGATTGGACAGCGCATTTTGCAAGCCTAGATCTGGGAGGAGATCCATGGAAATGCAAAGCAAGCGTCACGCAATGCTGTCGTCTTTTGGGATCGTCGCGCTGGGCGCGATGACGGGAACAGCTTTCGCGGAAACCGATATCAATGTGGGGGCACTGCGTCTGGCAAGCCAGGCCCCGACCTTTATCGCCTATGAGAAGGGCTATTTCGAAGATGAAGGTCTTGAGGTTGACCTGAAGTTCTTTGAAGCCGCGAATGCGCTTTCAGTCGCGGTTGCCGGCGGTGACATCGATTACGGCATTACCTCGATCACCGGTAGCCTTTTCAATCTGGCTGAGCGCGGTGTGGTTAAAGTGATCGCGGGAGCCCTTTCAGAAGACCCTGAAATTCCCGGCGCGGTCATTCTGGCCTCGCAAAAAGCCTACGAGGCCGGACTGACGGAGCCCTCCAAAATCGAAGGCCAGAGCTTTGGCGCCACGACTGCCGGGTCGTCGTTCCACTACATGCTGGCCGAAATCGCGCAGAAGGACGGTTTCGCTCTGGACAGCGTGCAACTGAAGCCGCTGCAAAAGATCGGCGCGATCGTGGGCGCACTCAGCACAAGCCAGATCGACGCATGGGTGATGCAGCCCAGTATTGCCAACAAGCTCTTGGCGGATGGCAGCGCGCTCAAGATCGGCGAATACAACGCCTATGACCCCGACTATCAGGTTACGGCCGTGTTCACCTCGACCGAGATCGCCACGAACGAGCGTGAGCAGACCGAAGCATTCTTGCGGGCCCTGTCGCGCGGCGTCACCGATTACAACGCCGCGTTCGTTGACAAGACAGCATCGGAAGATGAGGCCAATGCGCTAGTCGGCATGGTGCACAAGTATGTTGGCACTGACATGCCTGTCGCTGAGTTTGCACCCTCTCTGACAGAGGATTCGATGCGCGTGAACGATGGGCTGGCCCTCTCGACGTCATCTGTAGCCAAGCAGCTGTCGTTCCTGCAGGACAACAAGCTCGTCTCGGACAGCATCACGGTCGATATGCTGGTCGATCCCAGCTACGTGGCGACCCGTTAGTGAGCCGGTGACCGTTCAGGCCGCAAGATAGGGCAGATTATGGACATCAAGCTTGACGAGATCAGCCACTCCTATGGCTCGGTCGAGGTATTGAGAAATATCTCACTCACGATACAGCAAGGACAGATCGTTTGTCTGGTCGGACCTTCGGGCTGTGGCAAATCCACCTTGCTGCGCTTTATCGGCGGTCTGGAACGCCCGACAAAAGGAGAAGTGTTGCAGATCGGATCCCCGCCCAAGGGATCCCTCAACCCGCTGACCTATGTCTTCCAGCACTTCGCGCTGCTGCCGTGGCGCACGGTCGAAGGCAATATTCGCCTGGTGCTGGAGGGTCACAAGCTGTCGCGGGGCGAAACGGATGCTATTATCCGCGACGTGCTGGGTCGAACGCGCTTGACCGATTTCGCCATGGCACTGCCCAAGCAGCTTTCGGGCGGCATGAAGCAACGCGTCGCAATCGCACGTGCGCTTGCCGTGCGCCCGGCGGTGATGCTGATGGATGAGCCGCTTTCGGCTCTGGACAGCCAGACGCGCGAATTGCTGATGGACGATCTGGTCGATCTATGGACCCGCCAGCCCTTTACCTCGGTCTATGTGACCCACAACCTCAACGAAGCCGTGCGCCTTGGCCACCGCATCGTCGTTCTCTCCCGCAGGCCCGGTCGCGTGCACAAGGAAATGCAGATCGACATGCCTCTTTCGCAACGGCGTCTTGGCGATCCGCTGCTGGAGGCCAAGCAGGCCGAACTGTGGGAGCTGATGCGCGATGAGGCCATGGCCGCAGATCAGGAGTTGGTCAATGGATAGTTCGGCAACCCGCGCTGTTCCCTTCAGGGGCGGCGGATTCAATCCGCGCCCGATGCGCGTCGTCGCGCCGGTGGTCTTTGTCGTGCTGATCGCTGTGCTCGAACTGGGCACGCGTAGTGGCTTCATCTCGGGGCTGACCATGCCGCGCCCGTCGGATGTCGCCAAGACGCTAGGCAACATGATTAGCACCGGGTTAATGTGGCAGCATCTTCTGCCATCGCTGCAGCGCCTGCTCGTGGGCGGGATGATCGGCACGATAGCGGGTGTCACGCTTGGCACGCTGATCGGTCTGTTCACGCTGGTGCGCGCCGGCCTTTTGCCCCTGGTATCGGCGCTTTTCCCGATCCCCAAGATCGCGCTGCTGCCGCTTTTTGTGATTTGGTTCGGGATCGACGAGACCTCGAAATACGCGCTGATCGCCTTTGGTGTCTTTACACCCACGGTGGTCTCGACCTTTGGCGCGGTGGACAACGTGGACCGTTCGCTGATCCGCATGGGACAGAGCTTCGGCCTGTCTTGGTGGGCCATCGTCAGCAAGATCGTGTTGCCCGGCGCATTCCCCGGCATCCTGTCAGGACTACGTGTCTCGCTGGCCATCGGGATCATTCTTCTGGTCGCGGCCGAGATGCTGGGCGCGCAATACGGGATCGGCGCCTACATTCTCGAAGCTGGCTCACTTTACGACCTGAATCGTCTGTTTGCCGGGGTGACGGTGCTCTCTGTTTTAGGACTTATGCTCAGCTGGGTGATCGGCTTGGTCGAAAAGCGCTTTCTGGACTGGAGGGGTTAGAATGCTGGCACTGCAAAAGCTGCGCCCGGAACCGGGCATCACCCTGCGTGAGGTGGCTGCCCCTGCCATGCTTGGCGAAGGCGACGTGCTGATCGCCGTTGAGGCAACCGGGATCTGTGGCACTGACCTGCACATCGCGGCGTGGACCAGTGGGTATGCCTCGATGCGCGACGCCATGCCGGTCACCCTGGGGCATGAATTCTGCGGCGTCATCCGTGCGACAGGCGCAGGCGTTCCAGCGGCCGCGATGGGCCAGCGCGTCACCGTGCGACCATCGGTGCTTTGCCATCGGTGTGCCGCTTGTGCAGCAGGCGACGCCGACCATTGTACCGGCCGCAAGGGCATCGGGATCGGTCGCGATGGTGCATTGGCAGCGAAGGTGATCGCACCTTGGGAGAACTGCGTTCCTGCCCCCGAAGGCATGGCCCCCGACATTGCCGCCCTGACTGAGCCGATGACGGTTTGCCATGAAGCGGTGCGGACGGCCGACATTCGCGGCGGCGAACGCGTTCTGGTCATCGGTCCTGGCACGATCGGGCAGGGGATTGCTCTATTCGCTGAGGCCGCCGGAGCGTCCGAGGTCGTGATTGTCGGCCATGGAGACGCCGCAAGACTGGCCACGCTGAATGAACTTGGATTTCATGCCACAGCGGACAGTGCGGGCAGTAGCCTTGCTGCAGCGGTAGCGCCCTGGACCGACGTCGGACTTTTCGATGTGGTGATCGAGGCCGCAGGCGTGCCGGCTCTCGTTCCGGAAGCACTGGCGTTGCTGCGCAAGCGCGGTGTCTTGGTCATCGCGGGCATCCATTCTGCCCCCGTCAGCATTGACTTGACGGCGCTGGTTCGCGACCACAAGCAGATCCGCGGGACGTATCGTGCGCCCGTCGAGACCTGGCCGATTGTTCTGGAGTATCTCGAACATAATCGCGAACGGGTCGAGAAGCTCATCTCGGCCCGCCTGCCGATGTCCCGTGTCGGAGAAGGCTTCCGTCTCGCTGCGGCCAAAAGCGCCTCGAAAGTCATTATCCTGCAGGACGAGGTCGCGGCATGAGCCTACGGGGTAAGGCATTCCTATGCATCTGGAACGATCACGATCCGGCGCAGGCCATCGAGTATGAGGCATGGCACACCTTCGAGCATGTGCCGGAACGCGTCTGCGTGCCTGGATTTCTTTCCGGGCGCCGCTATGCGGACTACAGGAGCACCGAAGGCCGGTATTTCACGCTCTACGACATTGCGTCTCTAGACGTCCTCGAAACCGCAGCATACCGAGACTTGCAGGATAACCCGACACCTTGGTCCAGAAAGATGCGGACCGCGTTCAGGAACTTCGAACGTATCCCTTGCACGACCATCGCATCGGCGGGGCAGGGATGCGCAGGCGCTGTCGGCACGATCGTGATCGAGACCCTGCGACACCAGTCTGAGGCTGTCGTGGTGCTGCAAGAGCAGCTCAGCGCCCTGATGCGAGATCATGTCATCACAGCTTATCATTTGGGAGTGGCGCCGACGATCCCGCAATATGCCGTCTTCGGGACTGCTGAAGTCAGGAATGACCGCATGGAGACCTACGTCATCGTCGTAGAGGCTGTTCTGGCAGATCAGGCTAGGATGGCGGTGACTCGACTTGCTAGGCTATTGGACGGCATGTTCAGACAAGCGACAGTGCAAAGATGCCAATATTCCGACTTGCTGTTCCAGATTGGGGTCGAAGAGTTGATCCATAGCGATCTCCGCCGGGAGGTGCATGCCCATCATCAATAGCGCCGAGAGAACAGCTGGATCAGAGCGGATCTGATCCAGCGCCGTCCGCCACGCCAGGCACCTGTCAACGAAGAACCTTGCAACCTAGCGCCTTATGGCGCTGTCTCCGCCGCAGGGCCTCCAGCGTGGAGGCGCCAGCGACCCACCGGAACGACATGCGCATTCAAGCCATCGCACTCCTTGCCATCCTGGCGGCCACGCCGTCCCTGGCAGACGACCTTGATGCACAGGCCATCCACATGTTCGAGGCCGTCTACGGCAGCGAGCAGTGCCCCTATTACGCGCAGGAGAAGCCGTCGCCGACTCGGCGCGAGTTCCAGGTCGAGGGTTACTCCGAGGCGGTGACCGTAACGACCGTCGAGTTCGACTGCGCGCTCGGAGCCTACAACGAAGTGCAAGCATTTCTGATCCACACCGAGATGGATGGTCTGCGTCCAGCGTCCTTTGCCACGCCCGTCCTCGACATCGCCTACGTGGAAACAGCTGAGAACCGGGACGACCCGGCGGTCGGGCCTGTCGAGAGCCTCGACATCGTGGGCTACAAGGCCGCCGCGACTCTCATCAATCCGTCGATCGACGATGCGACTGGACAGATCGTGACTGAGGAGCGGTGGCGAGGGCTCGGCGATGCGAACTCGTCCGGCGTCTGGGACCTGACGGCCGACGGCTATGTCCTGCGCAGCTACGAGGTCGACGCCACCTATGACGGTGAGGTCGATCGCGTGACTGTGCTGGATTTGGGCCAAGAGGGTTGATCGGCTTCCGGGCGGGAACGGTGGAGCCATTCGTCTATGGCGACGTGGGCGGTAAAAAAAGGGCCCCTACAAAACAATGGAGGAGTTATCATTATTCCAATGCTGAGACGGACCCGGAGCGAACATGACCAAAATTGTGGAAAGCAAGGACTGCGGTAACTCACCAAAGAACAAACTTGTCCAGGATGCCGCGATCGGCCTGGCGATTGGTGAGCTTGATGAAGCAATGGTCGCCGACAATGTCATTTGGCATGACGTAGACGACGACTCATTCGAAGGTATGGCTGCTTTCAAGGAAAGGCTTAATAAGCGCACACCTCCGTCCGCTGTCATCGTGGAACACGCGATCTCGCACGGCAAGGTTGGTGCCGTCAGCGGCATTACCAAGGACGCCAACGGAGGCGAGACCCGGTTCTGTCATATCCTCGAGTTTACCAACAGCAAAGGGAACGTCATAGCTAAGATCCGGAGCTACGCATGATATGCGAACAGCATCCCCCTCTGCAAAGTAGACAGCTGCTCACCATGAATGCATGACCTCACACACAAAGTGGCATGACTTGCCGCTTTGGTATCAGGATCCCGGTCGGTTGCGACGGACGACCAGGAAGAAAACGGTCGACCAAATTGCAAGGTTGGCCGCATGCATGGACAGGGAAGCAATCTCGAAATTGGTCACGGGCTGTTCCCTTCTTAAGCTATGTCCGCGAATGCCAGGGCGTCTTTACGAATGAGTGGCCCGGCGATGTCCGGTTTCCCTGACCCGACGGCATAGGCCAGTGTGACCCGCTCGATTGCGAGGGCGTGGATGCGGCGGAGCTCGGCCGTCCCCTTTTCCAAGTTCTGGATCTGGCGCAGTTGCATGCCCAGCTCAACCGCGAGTTCCGTCTGCGTCAATCCCATAGCCTTGCGGGCAGCCCTGAACTCATCTGGTGTCATTGATCGAATGTCCTGGTGTCGTCACGGGACGACGATACCTACCAAGTGCTCAGACTCCAAGGGAGGCAGGCGCCAGTCGCACTACGATACCGAAGGAAACTGGCGTTCGCCGGAAAGACGGAACGCGCGGCAACTGACATAATTGAATGCACGTAAAGGTTGCATGGATTGCCGGCGTCATGTGATGGATTGGCAGGGCTGTATGGAGGTGTCGTATGCGGACGGTGGTTTGGGCTTTGGCGCTGGTGAGCGCTTCGCCGGCGTGGTCCCAGGAACTACGATCGATCGACGATACGATGCAGGGCATAGACGACTTCCTCCATGTCTCGGCCTACACCGCAATGCGGTGCGCGGGCCTCTTCGATGGCATCGTGGCATATGGCGGGCAGAACATGCCGGCCGAGCTGGTCGAGCAGTATCAGAAAGCCTCGACGACGCTGGTCATCGGCACGACGATCATCCGAGCGTATCAGGCGCATGACCGCGGACTACCCGCGAAGGACTTCGAGGTTGAGTTCAAGAACTCGGACGCCGAAGCGGTTCGCTTTCGCGACATCTACAGCAGCCGGCTGCAGAACAACTACGACCTTACTGGCCAGATGCTTGAGAGCGACCCACTGGCGAAGGCCGACCTTGCGCTTTGCGGTCAGGTCGTCCCTCGGATAGAAAGCATCGTTGCAAAGGAAATAGGGCAGGCTGCCAAGTAAGCCGCCTTGGCGCGGCGATCAAAAGGGGCCGGGCAGCGGATCGCTTGCCTCCCGTAGGGCGATGATCTCCTCCCGCAATAGCTTGTCCCTGAACTCCGTCATGTCGATTTCGCGGAGCAGTCTGGCCGGTATGAAGCCCGATACCGCCTCCTCGGCCTCCCATTCGCATTCGCCCGCGCCCCAGACTAGGTCGATGAAGGGCAGGGGCGTGAGCCCCACGCCCGCCAGTTCCTCGCGAGAGACCGCCAGAATGACCGGCTCGGCTGCCTGTCCTTCATCGTGCGCGCCTGCTGCCAGGCCCGCGAAGTAGCGCGCCACCCGGGGATCGCGCGACAGCGAGACATGCTGGTGGCCGTGCGGGCCCGGGCGCAGAAATCCCTCTCGGCGGATGGCTGGCCAGATGAGGCTCGATGTCCTGTGGTAGAGGAGGCCCTTGACTGTTTCAATTCGGCGGGGATCGTGCTGGGCGGTGCCATTCCCGACTGGCAGGACCGGCTGAACGGGCCGCTTGACCTGACCGTGTCACTGGACGGCCGGCGTGTCGCAGCAACCGAGCAGGGTGCGACCCTGCTGCAGACCGAGGATTTCTTGGCCTGGCTCTCGATCCGTGCGGCGGATATGGGCCTGCCGCCGGTGACGGGGACGGTGATCATCTCGGGCGCGCGCATCGGCCCGATCCTTCTTGGCGGCGCCCGCGAGGCAACCGCCAGCGCAGGCTCTGTCACGGTTGGCGCGTCATTCTCGGTTGTCGCATAGCTTGGGTTAGGTGGCGGGTCTCGAGAGAAGGATGTGCGGGCCTGTGGGCCTCCGCTCCTCTAGCCTGAACGGTTGCCTTTAGCATTGCGCTCCCAGTCAAAGAATACCCCTACGTCCTGACTTGCCACTTCCGCCGAGGGAGCAATGTCAGTCCGTAACTTCCGAAGGGACGGCACGCCCGCGTCTCCGGTCACGAAGTCGGCCCAGTCCTGCATCATCGGCCGTCGCTCTTCCAAGAGGTCTTCGCGCATGTAGGCGGCTTCGAGGGGAGGCAGGCCGTGAGCCAGAGCAAACTCGATCGTGTCCCTCTGATAGCGACCCTGCGACCGCGCCCATCCCTTGAAGCTGGCCCGGGCGCCGTGACCCGTGATGAAGGCGTTAAAGCGCTTGAGCAGAACAAGCGCAGCATTCTCCGAGATGACACCGCTTTTGGTGTGTGGCTTCGAGAAAAGGCATCCATCTCCACCGGAAAGGATCGCCATGTTGTCCACGACGGTCGCAATCTGGCGGCTGACCGGGACGCGATGGCTCTGACCCATCTTCATGTGCTCTGCGGGGGTCTCCCAGACCGCCTGTGGCGGTTCGGTGAACCAGGAGTGCCGCGCGAACCTGACCTCCCCGGTCCGCTTTGCGCTTAGCAGCAGAAGCATCACGAACTGACGTGTGATCTCGTCGCAGCGCACCGCCGTCAGCCATTGCCACAGCTCTGGCATCCGCTCCCAAGGCAGCGATCCGAAATGCTGTGTCTTCCTGCGAACGCGGCCGAAGGCGGTCTGCGGGTTGAACCGGGCGGGGTGAGCTGCTACCGGTTTTGTGGGCAGCAGGTTAAGCTAGCATAGCGCGGGCCTCGAACTCCATGGGGCTGAGATAGCCCAGTTTCGAATGGCGCCGCCGCGGGTTGTAGAAGCGTTCGATGTAGTCGAAGATATCGGCGCGGGCTTCATTTCGGGTCCGATACACTTTTCGGGCGGTGCGTTCAGTTTTCAGCGTTGAGAAGAAACTTTCCATCGCCGAGTTGTCCCAGACATTGCCCGCTCTGCTCA